>JAXJRQ010000223.1:0-2649 GCA_036310525.1 Clostridia bacterium | reverse complement strand
ACGGGACGATGTGGGCATCGTCCCCTACGGCGGTAAATTATATACAGTTGCAAACAATTGTATTTGTAGGGACCGGCTTCCAGACGGTCCGTATGAAATTAACCATAAACGGACAGTCGAGGACGCCTGTCCCTACGGCGGGTATATTGTCAACATCACGATAAATTACAATTTATTGTTGAAAGGAAAAAGATTACCATGTACGGATATATGACGTTTCACGACAAAATCCTGAATAATCTAATTGACAGCGTACACAACAAATCGGCGTCACATGCATACATTTTTGAAGGTGCGGACGGGTTATTTTTAAATAACTGCGCAAAGCTGTTCGCCGCCGCACTTACATGCGAGAACACATCTGTTGCACCGTGCGGGAGCTGTCGTTCGTGCATACAGGCAAAAGCAGACACTAATCCCGATATATGCTATATTGTACGTGAAAAAGAAAACGGAAAGCTGAAAAAAACTATAGGTATAGAACCTATCCGCAATGCCGTAAAAGATTCACAGGTAAAGCCGTTTAATGCACCAAAAAAGGTGTATATAATCGAAGAGGGCGACCTGCTTACTACGGAAGCGCAAAATGCATTTTTGAAAACCTTTGAGGAGCCGCCTGAATACGCAGTATTCATTATAATTGTACAAAACAGCTCAGCTCTGCTTGAAACAATTCTTTCACGTGGCGTTCTTGTGAACTTCCCTCCGGTTGCAGACAGCATAGTGGGAAAGTATATTGAGGAAAATTATCCAGATGAAAAAGAGCGGCTTGATTTTCTCATCAAATACTGCGAAGGAATACCCGGTGAAGCGGATAAAATAATAGGAAATGAAAATTTTGAAGCATTACGTGAAAAATCCCTTGAAATGCTCGGTATTTTTCTTGCCGCAAAGCCTATAAATGCGTTTGATATACAAAACTTTTTCACCGAAAACAAGGATGATACGGATATGATTTTTGATTTCTGGATTTCATTTATGCGTGATATAGTAATTATTTTGTGCGGAATACGTGATAATATCATAAATTCCGACAAATTTACCGAGCTTCAAAAGCTCACCTCACGCACCAGTGAAGCAAAGATAATCAAAGCAATCAGTGAAATCCTGAAAACAAAGGATATGCTCGAACGCTCAGTAAAACACAGCAGTGCGATAATGCATTGCGCGCTGGCAGTTTGCGATTAAGTATTTTTAAGGAGGCAAAAGAATGAACAACAAGTCAAGTTACAGAAAAATGGTAGTGCTTTTTACGCTCTTATATCTTATGAGCTATGTCACACGTATAAATTACAGTGCGGTTATTTCGGAGATTTCCGAAGCGGAACAGCTTAAAAAGAGCCTTTTGTCACTGGCACTTACAGGCAGCTTTATTACATACGGAGGCGGTCAGCTTTTGAGCGGATTTATGGGCGACCGTATTCAGCCAAAAATTCCGATTTCATGTGCGCTTTTAACTACTATATGCACAAATCTTCTTATACCCATATGCCAAAGTCCGTACCAGATGACAGCGGTGTGGTGTGTGAACGGACTGGCGCAGGCGTTTATGTGGCCACCGCTTGTAAGAATTATGACAGAACTGTTTAATGAACATGAATATTCACGTGCATGTGAGCTTGTATCTATGGGTTCATCGGTGGGAACAATTTTTGTGTATGTTACAGCTCCCATTGTTATTGCGGTTTCGGGATGGCGCATGGTGTTTGTGCTTTGTGCTTTGCTTGCGGTGTGTATGCTTATATGGTGGATAAAAACATGTCCGAAGGTTGAAAATGCACCGGTACAAAAAGTACAGGCTGACAGTACCGCACAAAAAATTATGCCCGGCGGACTTATTGCGGTTGTGGCAATTGTGATGATTTCCATAATTCTTACAGGTGCTTTACGTGAAGGCGTAAACACGTGGATGCCCTCGTACATAAGCGAAACATACGGACTTCAGAATGAAATTTCTATTCTGTCCGGTGCGATTATGCCACTATTTAGCATGATGTGCTTCCATATTGCAACTCAGCTATACAGAAAAAAGTTCAAAAATCCCATGGTCTGCGCCGGAGTGATGTTTTTATCGGGACTGGTTGCTACAACGCTTCTGTCGCTTACTGCATCAAAAAATGCATTGCTTTCTGTTTTGTGTTTTGCCTTGCTTATAGGCTCAATGCACGGTGTTACACTGATTCTTACATGTATGGTTCCTGCACATTTCAAGCAATTCGGGAATATTTCGTTTATTTCGGGGTTACTTAATTCGTGTGCATATGTCGGTGCGGCACTTTCCACGTACGGAATAGCAGTGCTTTGCGAAAACAGCGGCTGGGCGTTCACTATAGGCGTATGGTGTATGATTGCGCTTTTAGGTGTTGTGCTGTGCTTTGTCGTTGCAAAACAATATGGTAAAAAAATTATGAATAATCAGGAAAAATAATTTGATATTATAAAATTCAAACCGAAGACTTGTCTTCGGTTTTTTTGTGGCAAATTGTAATTTATCGGTGACGTAAATAATTATTCCGCCGTAGGGACAGGCGTCCTCGACTGTCCGTTTATGGTTAATTTTACACGGACCGTCTGGAAGCCGGTCCCTACAAATATAATTGTTCACAACTGTACACAATTTACCGCCGTAGGGGACGATGCCCACATCGT
>JAXJRQ010000222.1:0-14622 GCA_036310525.1 Clostridia bacterium | reverse complement strand
TTATATACGAACAATCCCTCCGAGTTTTGCTACGCAAACCCCACCTCCCTTTACACAAGGGAGGCTTTCGCTTCGATTATACATCTCACCGATAAATTACAATTTGTACATAAATTTTTTATCATGAAAGGAAGAATACATGATTTATCTTGATAATGCAGCAACCACAAAGCCGTCAAAATCGGCGGTGGAAGCAATGCTCAGTGCGGTGGAAAGCTTTGGTAACCCGTCTTCATTGTACGGACTTGGTCTTGAAAGTGAAAAGCTTATAAATAACAGTAAAAAAGTAATTGCAGATATGCTTGGCGTTGACAGTAAGCATATCTATTTTACGTCGGGCGGAACGGAAGCAAACAATACTGCAATATTTGGTGAAGCATATGGAAGACGTAAGTTGGGTAATCATGTAATCACAACGGCTGTTGAGCATCCGTCTGTTCTTGAAGCGTTTAAACGACTTGAAGATGACGGTTTTTGTGTTACATATCTCGGAGTGGATAAGGACGGACTAATCAGCCTTGAAGAGCTTGACAGAGCACTTACAGAAGAAACGATACTGGTCAGCGTAATGCACGTAAATAACGAGACAGGCGTAATTATGCCTGTGGATAAAATAAAGGCTCTTATGCGCAAAAAATCACCTGATGCTCTGCTTCATTGCGACTGCGTGCAGTCTTTTGGGAAAATAAACGTTAAGCCGGCACTTTGGGGAGCAGATCTTGTAAGTATAAGTGCACATAAAATCCACGGCTTTAAAGGTACGGGAGCAATTTATGTAAATGATACAAAAATCAGACCTATGATTTTTGGCGGCGAACAGCAGAATAAACTGCGTCCCGGAACTGAAAATGTAGGCGGCATACTTGCATTCGGTGCGGCGGCAAAGGAATGTGCATGCGACAATTCGTGTGTGAAAAATATAAGGAGCCGTTTTATTGAAGAATTTACAAAGCGTATTGATAACATAAAAATTAACGGCTCGGATGAAAATAATTCGGGTAGCGTGCTCAATATTTCTTTTAAAGGAATAAAAGCGGAAATACTCTTGCATGCGCTTGAAAGACATGAAATATATGTATCTACAGGCTCAGCATGCTCAAGTCATAAGCCACAGCCAAGTCATGTGCTTACGGCAATGGGACTTGATAAAGAATGGATTAACGGAGCTGTAAGACTTAGCTTTTGTGAGGATATAAGCGAAGAGGATATAGAAACAGTTGTGACTGCTTTTGAAAAAGAAGTTGCGGCGATAAGAAGATTTATGTAAAATTGCTGAAAGGAAAAATCGGATATGAAAGAAATTATTCTGGCAAAATACGGTGAAATTATTTTAAAGGGCGGTAATCGTCCCAGATTTGAAAGCATACTTATAAATAACATCAATAATGCCACAAAAAATATTGCAAAGGCACATGTGCGTGTTTCTCAGGCAACAGTGTATGTTGACGTTGAGGATCCCGATAAGCTTGATGTTATGGTGGACAGATTATCGAGAATATTCGGTCTTGTGTCAATAACACGTGCGGCTGTGTGTGAAAAGGATATAGAAAAAATTAAGGAAACAGCAAAGGAATACCTTGCACAAACGCTTACCGCAGGCACTCGCTTCAAGGTAGAGGCAAAGCGTTCGGATAAGAAGTTTACATTAAACTCACCGCAGATTTGTATGGAGGTCGGCGGTTATCTTGATGATGAATATCCCGATATAATAGTTGATGTACACAATCCCGATGCAACAATAAAAGTAGAAGTTCGTGAAGATTGGGCATATGTTTACTGTGAGGAGAATAAAATAAAAGGACAGGGCGGAATGCCGATTGGTACAGGCTCAAAAGCTACACTTCTTCTTTCGGGTGGAATTGACAGTCCTGTTGCAGGACATATGATTGCAAAAAGAGGCGTTGAAATTGATGCGGTGAATTTCTTCTCCTTCCCTTATACGAGTGACCGTGCAAAAGAGAAGGTTATAGAGCTTGCAAGCATAATTGCACGCTATACATCAAAGATAAATCTCTATATTGTTCCGTTTACAGAAATTCAGCTTCAGATACGTGATAAGTGTCCTGAAGAGCATATGACGCTTGTGATGCGTCGGTTTATGATGCGTATATCGGAGCGCATTGCGAGAAAGAATAAATCCAAGGCACTTATAACGGGCGAAAGTGTGGGACAGGTTGCAAGTCAGACTCTTGCGGCGCTTGACGTGACAAACGCAGTGGTGGATATGCCGATACTTCAGCCACTTGTCGGAATGGACAAGATTGAAATTATGGACCGTGCACGTGAAATTGATACGTTTGAAACATCAATACTTCCGTACGAGGACTGCTGTACAGTGTTTACACCGAAGCATCCTACTGTAAATCCTAAGCGTGAATCAATTGAAAAGAGCGAAAAGGTTCTTGATATAGAGGCACTTATTGAAGAGGCTATGCAGGGGATAGAAGTGCTTGAAATTTTCCCGAAATAAGGAAATGATATTATGAATACAGATGTAAAAGATATAAATGTCAGACTTGTTAAGCGTCTGATTGAAAAGAATTTAAAAATTTCGACAGCAGAAAGCTGTACGGGCGGCTTGTTGTCGGCGCTTATTACTCAGGTTTCGGGAGCTTCGGAGATTTTTGAGGAAACAATTGTGACCTATTCAAATGAAGCGAAAATGCGTGAGCTTGGTGTAAAAAAGGAAACACTTGACCGATACGGCGCAGTGAGTCATGATACTGCATATGAAATGTGCAAGGGTATCTGTGCGCATACGGGTGCGGATATAGGCATAGGAATAACCGGAATTGCAGGTCCGGGCGGAGGTACGGAGGACAAGCCGGTAGGCACTGTATTTATCGGTATTTGCTGTTTAGACGAAGTAATTGTTATGGAAAAGCATTTTGACGGCGATCGTGATAAAGTGCGTGAAAGCACGTGTTATGCGGCTATGGAAGCTGTTCTGGAAAAGATTTAATAAAAATATTGAAAAAAATTCAAAAAAGTACTTGCAAAATTGCAAAGTATGATGTATAATAATCTCAGAAAAGAGAACAAATGTTCGTGAAATCTGAAAGGAATGAAACAAATGGCTAAACAGGAAGAAACAAAAGCGAGTGTGGAAAGAAAAGTAGACGAAGAAAAGAAAAAGGCACTCGAAGCCGTATTTAACGTGATAGAAAAGGAATACGGAACAGGAAGTATAATGAAGCTTGGAGACACGAGAGTGTCGTCTGTTGACTCGATACCTACAGGTTCAATGACTCTTGACGTTGCACTTGGAGTCGGCGGTATGCCCAGAGGCAGAGTTATTGAAATTTACGGTCCTGAATCATCAGGTAAGACAACTGTTGCATTGCATGTTGTTGCACAGGCACAGAAAATGGGCGGTGAAGCGGCATTTATTGATGCTGAACATGCACTTGACCCCGTATATGCCGAAAAGCTTGGTGTTGATATAGATAACCTTATCGTTGCACAGCCTGATACGGGTGAGCAGGCACTCGACATATGTGAAGCGCTTGTACGAAGCGGAGCACTTGATGTAATTGTCATTGACTCTGTTGCCGCACTTGTGCCTAAGGCTGAAATTGAGGGCGAAATGGGTGATGCACATGTTGGTCTGCTTGCAAGACTGATGTCACAGGCATTAAGAAAGCTTACAGGTATTATATCAAAATCAGGGACTGTTGTTATATTTATTAATCAGCTTCGAGAAAAGGTTGGTGTTGTCTATGGTAATCCTGAAACTACACCCGGCGGTCGTGCGCTGAAATTCTTCTCGTCTGTTCGTCTTGATGTAAGACGTCAGGAAGCAATTAAGAACGGTACTGAAATAATTGGTAATAAGACAAAGGTTAAGGTAGTTAAAAATAAGGTTGCACCTCCGTTTAAAGAGGCTGAATTTGATATTCTGTACGGACAGGGTATATCGAAGGAAGGTAATATTCTTGATGTGGCTGTTGATAATGATATAATCAAAAAATCAGGGGCATGGTTTAGCTACAATGGTGAAAAAATCGGACAGGGTAGGGATAATGTACGTAAATATATGGTAGATAATCCTGAATTCTGTGCTGAAATTGAGAGACAAGTCAGAGAAATTCTTAACATGAACGGTAAGCATGAGGTTGTAGAAAAGGCTGAAATTTTTGAATAATTTTGTTCATTATAAGGGTATATTCACTAAAAAATGAACTTTTTATTAAAAAAATGTTGACGTTTTATTAATTTTGCAGTATTCTAATATATATGACTAATGTTTTGTGAAAGATAATACTTTGACGATTAAATATTTATTATTATGCAAGGGGGAACTATCATGGTTTCAAATGAAGTAGTAGTTCAAAATTCAGTAGGGCTTCATGCCAGACCGGCAACATTCTTTATTCAGAGAGCCAATGAATTCAAATCAAGCGTATGGGTTGAAAAAGACGAGAGACGTGTGAACGCAAAAAGCTTGTTAGGCGTTCTTTCTTTGGGTATCGTTAAAGGAACAAAGATTTCTATAATTGCGGACGGAAGCGATGAGGAAGAAGCTGTTAAGACCTTGGTTGAGTTGATTCTGTCGAATTTTTCTGAATGATAATATAATCATGATGCGTTGTAATAACTCTACATAGTTTCTATGTAGAGTTATTTTAGCTTTAAGACTTTTTTAAGGAGTGTGAGAATTTGTGTTTAATCTGGAAGAAGAGTTAAAAAATCTTCCCGATCGTCCGGGTGTGTACCTGATGCACGATAAGGACGGAAATATAATATATGTCGGGAAAGCAAAAATCCTGAAAAACAGAGTCCGTCAGTATTTCAGAAAAAACTCAAATCATACTCCCAAGGTGCTTGCAATGGTTTCAAACATTGCATACTTTGAGTACATTGTGACCGATACGGAGATGGAGGCACTTGCACTTGAATGTAATCTTATAAAAAAGCATCGTCCCAAGTACAATATCCTTTTGAAGGACGACAAGCACTATCCGTATATAAAAATAACCATAAACGAACCGTATCCACGTATCTTAAAGGTGCGAAAACTCAGCCGTGACGGGGCAAAATATTTCGGACCGTATATGGGAGCGGGAACATTGAAAAATACCCTTGAAATTGTGCAGAAGCTTTTCAAACCGCCTATGTGCCATAGGGTATTTCCGAGAGATATAAAAAAGGGCAGACCGTGTCTTAATTATCATATAAACACATGCTTTGCGCCGTGTACCGGTAAAGTGAGTAAGGATGAATACAGACAAGTGTTTTTTGACATATGCAGATTTCTTGAGGGCGGACATAAAAATCTTTTAAGCGAGCTTCGTGAGGAAATGAGCGAGGCGTCAAAAAAGCTTGAGTTTGAAAAAGCCGCCGCTTTACGTGATAAAATCCGTGCGATTGAGGAAATTGAAGCAAAGCAGAAGGTAATTAACACGGATAAACAGAACGATAAGGACATAATAGCTGTTGCAATTGAAAATAACGTTGCATTCTGTGAGGTTTTCTTTGTGCGTATGGGAAAGGTCACAGGGCATGAAAATTATAAGATTGACAATACTTCAAATGCACAGCCGCAGGAAATTATGACTGATTTTGTGAAGCAGTTTTATGCTGACGGAATTGATATTCCTGATGAAATACTTACACAATATCAGCTTGAGGATGAAAATCTTATAGCTGAATGGCTAAGGGGCAAAAAGAACCGTAAGGTTACTGTTATGATGCCTCAGCGTGGTGACAAACTAAGCCTTATAAAAATGGCATATAAGAATGCACAGACGGCACTTGATAACTATAAAATCAAGGTACTTAAGGAGAAGGAAAAGAATACGCTGCTTGACGAAATGCAGACGTTACTTGGACTTGAAAACAGACCCTCACGAATTGAGGCATATGATATTTCAAATATTCAGGGCAGTGATAATGTCGGCGGTATGGTTGTGTTTGACAACGGCAAGGCGGCAAAACGCAAATACAGAATTTTCAAAATAAAATCCTTTGAGGGTGCGGATGACTATGCCGCTATGCGTGAGGTTATTTACAGAAGATTTCGTCATGCACTTGATGAAGAGGAGCAGATACGTGAGGGACTGATTTCACGTGAAGCCGCAAAATTTCTTCCGCTTCCCGATTTAATTTTGCTTGACGGTGGCAGGGGACATCTCAATACAATACTTGAGCTTATGGAAATGATGGATTCGGATATTCCTGTGTTCGGCATGGTAAAGGACGATAAGCATCGTACAAGAGGACTTGTAAGCAGTGACGGTGAAGTTGAACTAAGCCGCATGAGTCCTGTATTTAAGCTTATTACCCACATTCAGGATGAAGTACATGATACAGCGATTTCGTATCATAGAAAGCTTCACTCAAAAATAGAATCAGAACTGGAAAAAATATCGGGTATAGGTGAAAAAAGGCGAAATATCCTATTGACTATATTCGGAAGTATTGATAAAATAAAAGAAGCGGATCTTGAAACGTTAATGAATACAGAGGGAATGGATAAAAGATCTGCAAAGAGTGTGTATGATTATTTTCATAAAAAATAAATGAATGGAGCGCAGTATGTTTAAGCTTACAGAAAAGAACGGAGTTTGTTATTATACTATTTCTTCATTTGAGGAAACGGGACTTGTTAATCATTGCTTTTCGACACGTATGGGCGGAGTAAGCGAGGGCTACTGTGCGTCTATGAATCTTCGTTTTTTTGAAGCGGATTCAGATGAAAACGTACTTCGCAATTTTGAGATTATATCCGATACCATAGGAATTGACTACAGAAAAATTGTACATTCAAAGCAGATACATGAAGCAGAGGTGTATAAGGCTTCTGCAGTTGACTGCGGAAACGGAATAATACGTAAAAATGCCCTTACAAATGCGGATGCACTAATAACAAATGAAAGAAAAGTACCGCTGATGACTACGCATGCGGATTGCGTGCCGCTGTTTTTTCTTGATAAAAAGCGCTCTGTCATAGCACTGGCACATTCAGGCTGGAGAGGAACGGTTAAGGGTATAGGACTGAATGTTATCCGCAAAATGAAAGACGAATACGATTCAGATTACGAAGATATTCTTGTCGGAATAGGTCCCTCAATTCAGGAGGACTGTTTTGAAGTGGGTGACGAGGTTGCGGAGCAGTTTATTGATATATTCGGTGCAGATACTGCTGTCAGATACGGTGAAAAATACCACGTAAATATGCAAAAAGCAATAAAAAAACAGCTTATGAATGAGGGTATTCCCGAAACAAATATTGATGATTGTGGTATATGTACCTCGTGTAACAGCGATTTATTGTTTTCGCACCGTAAAACAAACGGAAAAAGAGGAAATCTCGGTGCATTTCTTGAATTAAAATAAAAGGATAGTTACGGAATGAAGAAATTTATTTCACTGATGCTTGTGTGCGTATCAGTGTTGCTTACGACTTCGTGCGACAGCATGGATATGCTTATGTCACGTGTAAAAACGAATATAGCTGATATTGCGGATGATTTTACGGTTGATGAAGGCGAAAAGGCAACAACGCAAAAAATTGTTGACAACAGCATAAATGTAGGCATGACGGAATTTGACACATTTAATCCGTTGCTTACAAAATCGCAGTCTGTAAAGGAAGTACTGCAGCTTATATACGAGCCGTTGTTTGAGATTGACGCTGCGATGCATGTTGTGCCGGTGCTTGCATCGTCATACAGTGTAAGTCCTGACGGACTTACGTATAATATTACGATGAAAAAGGATGTTGTATGGCATGACGGAAAAACGCTTGATGCGTATGATGCTGCCTATACAATGAAGCATATACTTGCAGGAAACACACAGTATAGCGAAAATCTTAATGATGTGGCTGATTACAGAGCAGTAAGCAATGATACGCTTCGCATTGTGCTAAAGCATGCTGTACCGCAGTTTACGGCACTTTTAAGCTTCCCGATTGTAAAATATCAGACACCTATGGATGGCAAGAAAGATTATTTTCCCGTAGGTACGGGAGCATTTGAGTATAAGGGCAAGGTGGATATTGACGAGTATATTTTATCGGCGTTTGGACTGTATCATAACGGCAGAGCGAAGCTTGATAATATTTATATACGTGAAGCGCCTGATGTGGAACGCTACCGCTCGATGTTTGAGGTCAGTGAAACTGATATGATAAGCGGAAAAATGCTTGACCTTATGACATACATGCCCAAAGGTAAAAGCCGTATGAATGATTTTATATCCAATTACGTTACGTATGTCGGATTTAATCTTAAAAACAAGCTTCTTGCTGAAAATAATACACGTACGGGACTTTCAAATCTCATAGATAAAGCAGGAATTGTCAATTCAGTGCTGTATTCAAGAGGTGTGGCAACGGATGTTCTTGTAAATCCGTATTCGTGGCTGTATTATGATTTGAATACTGAATTTGGAGCTGAACGTGAAAAAGCAATGCAGTTTTTCGGAAACGATGGCTGGGGCGAGGATGAGGACGGTTATCTAAAACGTACCGTAAACGGAAAAAGTGAGTTTTTAAGACTTGTAATGCTTGTGGACGAGGATAATGATATTGAATACCGTATTGCGCTCAGAATAAAAGAGGATTTGGAAAAGGGCGGGGTCAAAGTGGTGCTTGATGAACAGTCTCATGAAATGTATAATATAAAATTACAGCAGGGGAATTATGATGTGTTTATTTCAAGCTGTAATCTCGGTACTAATCATGATGTGTCAAAGCTTGTCGGACTGCCGTATTTTTCGTATTCAAACAATGATGTGAATATGCTTATTTCACAGCTTGGAATGACGAGCGAAGATGAAACCGTAATGGATATTTATAAACAGCTTGGCGAAATCCTTAAAAATGATGCGCCGTTTGTTCCGCTTTATTATGCAAAGGAGAGCGTGCTTGTTTCTGCAAAAATCAAAAACGGTACAGCGCCGTCGCTTAGCGGAGCGTTCAGGGTATCGAATATGTGGAGTGTTTTTGAATAATGAGTAAGATTGTAGTTATCGGGGCAGGTGCCGCAGGAATGATTGCGGCGGGCAAAGCCGCTGAAAATGCCGAAAAGGTAATCATTATTGAGCAGAACAGTTTTTTCGGCAAGAAACTGCGTATAACGGGAAAAGGTCGGTGTAATATAACAAACGCCGCCGAAATTGAGGACATGATAAATATGTATCCGACAAATTCAAAGTTTCTCTATAGCGCACTTTATACTTTTACAAACGATGATATTGTAAGCCTTTTAAATGAATATGGAGTCGAAACAAAGGTAGAACGTGGCGGCAGAGTTTTTCCCGTAAGCGATAAAGCAGAGGATGTTGTAAAGGCTCTTAAAAAATATGCCATGAAAGATAACGTTTCGGTTATTACGGGGCGTGCAACAGAGCTTGTTATAGCGGATGGCGAAGTTAAGGGCGTAAAAGTAAATGATAAAAAAATAAATGCAGATAAGGTTATAGTGTGTACTGGCGGAATATCGTATCCGCAGACGGGTTCAACCGGCGACGGGTATAAATTCGCAAAAAGCGCAGGACATACCGTAACAGAGTTAAAACCATCACTTGTTCCCATTGTGACCGAGGAAGCATGGGTAAAGGATGTTATGGGACTTGCTCTTAAAAATGTAGAAGTAACAGCGTTTAATCAAAAGGGCAAAAAGGTTTATACAGATTTCGGTGAAATGCTTTTTACGCATTTTGGAGTTTCAGGACCTGTTATACTTTCAATGTCAGCGCATCTTGGGAATATAAACAAGGAAAAATACAGACTTGAAATAGATTTAAAGCCTGCACTTTCCGAGGAACAGCTCGATACAAGACTTTTACGGGACTTTGAGAAATATCATAAAAAGCATCTTATAAATGCAATGGACGATTTACTTCCCAAAGCACTTATTCCTGTTGTGGTAAAACAGTCGGGGATAGAACCGCATAAAGCAGTGTGTGAGCTGACACGTGAGGAAAGAAGTGCAGTGCTTAATGTAATTAAGCATCTTACACTTACATTAAAGCAATTCAGACCAGTGTCTGAAGCAATAGTAACATCAGGCGGTGTAAAGGTAGGAGAAATAAATCCATCGACTATGGAATCAAAGCTTGTTAAGGGCTTGTATTTTGCAGGAGAGGTTATTGATATAGACGGCTATACAGGCGGCTATAATTTACAGGCGGCGTATTCAACGGGTTATCTTGCAGGCATGAATGCGTCAGAGGAATGTTAATTACGGGATATTCCCGATGTAGAAAGGTTATATTATTATGGAGTACGGAAGTAAGGAAATTTGTAAAGCAGCTGTCAGACTGGCGCTTAGCGAAGGCAGAGAAGAAGAGAAGGAAATGAAGAACTATTATCTTGAACAAGGTATAAAAACCGTAGCAGTTGATTTCGGGAGCGATTTTAACAGTGCGGTACCGAAGATAATTGAGCGTGCGGTTGTTGCGGCGAAGCGTGAGGGTCTTATAGCTGAGAGCCATGCAGAAGAGGGTGCTGTTGCAGGTGCGGCGCATGAAGCGTTGCAGATGATTCTTAATAAGTGTGTGGGACTTAATCTTGGCGGTAAAATAGGCATTGCAAGATGTGCAGGGCATATAAGCGTGTGTTTGTTTTTTGCAATAGGACTTTTAAATCTTAATGATGTCACCATTGGTATAGGACATAGAGCAGTATAAGGATACATAATAAGAAAGGATGAAAAATATGTCAGTACGTGCTGTAAGAGGAGCGACCACTGTTGAAGTGAACGAAAGAGAAGCAATAATTGATGCAACAAAAGAGCTTCTTGGTGAAATAATAGAGCGTAATAATATTAAAACGGAGGACATGGTGGATATAATTTTCACCGTAACGAGTGATTTGACGAAGGTTTTTCCGGCGGCAACTGCACGACAGATGGGTATAGTGGATGTACCGCTTCTGGACATGCTTTCGCCAGAAATAGAAGGTTCTCTAAAAAAGTGTATACGTATAATGCTTCACTTTAATACAGATAAGCAAAACAGTGAAATTCATCCCGTGTATCTGAGAGGCGCTGTGGCACTTCGTCCTGATATTATCAAAAAGGAAAAAGAAATATTTAATAAATAATGGGGGTTTTGGGGATGAAATATATTGCAGTAGCAGTAGACGGACCTGCAGGCGCAGGTAAAAGCACTGTTTCAAAAGCAGTTGCAAAGGAGCTTGGTTTTACGTATATAGATACAGGTGCAATGTATCGAAGCGTTGCGCTGTATTGCATACGTAAGTGTATAGACTGTAAAAACGAAGCCGAAAAAGTGATTTCGGTGCTTGACGACATTGAACTTGGCATCAAATATTTTGACGGTGCACAGCATGTATTCCTCAACGGTGAGGATGTGTCGGACGTTATACGTGCGGAAGAGGTTTCGGTAGGTGCTTCAAACGTGGCGGTAATTCCCGAAGTGCGCAAAAAGCTTGTTTTAATACAGCGTGAAATGTCAAAAACAGATAATGTAATTATGGACGGAAGAGATATTTGTTCATATGTTCTTCCTGATGCAGAGGTTAAGATTTTCCTTACTGCATCTGTTGATGCACGTACTGAAAGACGCTTTAAAGAGCTTACGGAAAAAGGCGTGCAGTGTGAATATGAAAAGATAAAGCTTGATATTGAATACAGAGACAAAAACGACAGCGAACGTAAAACTGCACCGCTTAAGCAGGCACCTGATGCAGTCAGAGTTGATACGTCAGATATGACATTTGAAGAAGCGGTGGAAAAGGTTAAGGCTTTGATAGCGGTGAAAATGGGGGAATAAGGAATGTTATATTACATAGCTGTTGCTATTATCAGATTTCTGATGTTTTTTGTAATACGCTTCAAGGTGGAGGGGGTTAAGAATATACCGCCCGAGGGCGGAATGATACTTGCGGTTAATCACCGCTCGAATTATGACCCCGTGTTTGCGGCGGTTGCATGTACGAGAAAGCTAACATTTATGGCGAAGGCGGAGTTGTTTAAAAACCGACTTTTCGGCGCATTATTAAAAAATCTTGGTGCATTTCCGATAAATCGTGGAAGCGGAGATATAGGCGCAATCAAGAGCGCATTTTCGATACTCGGTGCAGGAAAGGTAATGCTCATTTTCCCTGAGGGCAGACGTATAAAAGCAGGTATGGAATCAAAAGCACAGCCCGGTGTGGCTATGATAGCGCACAGAACGGGTGCACCTGTTGTTCCGACGTACATAGAGGGTGACGTTAAGTGGATGCATAAGATAACAGTTACATTCGGAAAACCGATTACTCTTGATGAATATAAGGATAAAAAGCTTAATTCAGAGGAATTGCAGTCGGTAGCAAATGATATATTAAAAGAAATACATTCACTTGCATCAGAAAAATAATTAACCGGAGGACAGTACATGATAACAATTGCAAAAACGGCAGGATTTTGCTATGGAGTCAGACGTGCGGTGGAAAGCGTGTATGAAGCTATTGAAAAGGGCGAAAAGCTTGCTACAATAGGCGCTCTCATTCACAATCCGCAGGTGATAGACGATTTAGCGCAAAAGGGTGTGTTTTCGTATGAAAATTCCGATGAAATTCCGAAGGACTGCACAATAGTGATACGTGCGCACGGAGTTGGAAAAGCCGTTTATGACAAAATATCGCAAAGACCATATATTGACCTCACATGTCCCTTTGTTGAAAAAATACATAAAATTGTGTATGAGCATCATAATAAAGGGTATAAAATCATAATTGTGGGAGACAAAAATCATCCCGAGGTTATCGGGATAAACGGTTGGTGTGAAAATCAGGCGCTCATTATAAATGACGTAAATGAGCAAATTGACGAAAAAATGCTCGAAAAAGAGGTGTGTGTTGTGGCACAAACCACAATAAAGCGAGAAATTTTTGGTCAAATCGTACAAAATGTAAAAAAAACTTGCAAAAGTACCCTGATATTTGATACAATATGTAGTGCGACGAAAGATAGGCAGGCGGAAACGGAATCGCTTTCAAAGATTTCAGACTGCATGATTGTGATTGGCGGAAGAGAAAGTTCAAACACACGAAAGCTTTTTGAGATTGCAAAGGCGAACTGTCCCGAAGCATATCATATCGAAACGCATGAGGAAATTCCTCAAAAAACATATAATAAAATAGGTATTACGGCAGGGGCATCGACGCCGCACCGTATTATCGAGGAGGTAGTAAAGGCTATGAGTGAAAATTTGAAGAATGAGGAGACTTTTGCAGAACTGTTTGAACAGTACGCATCAAAGACTCTCAATAACGGAGACATTGTTGACGGTACGGTTGTAGAAGTACGTAATAATGAAGTCATCGTTGATTTGGGTGGCTTTAAGTATAACGGACAATTGGCAGCTGACCAGCTTACAGATGATCCGTCACTTAAGCCGTCTGATGTTGTAAAAGAAGGCGAAACAATCAAGGTTTACGTTGTAGGCGTAAATGATGGTGAGGGAAAAGTAGTTCTATCAAGAAAGAAATTGGTAGCTATGGAAAGCTGGAACAAAATCAAAGCGGCTTATGAATCCGAGGAGGTTCTTGAAGGAAAAGTTATCAAGGCTGTAAAAGGAGGAGTAATTGCATTAGCTGATGGTTCACAAGTGTTCATTCCTGCACGTCAGGCATCAGAAAGATTTGTACAGGACCTCCAGAACATGGTTGGTGAAACAGTTAGCTTCAAAATCATCGAAATTGATGAGAGAAGAAGAAGAGTTATCGGTTCGGTAAGAGTTCTTCTTGAAGCAGCAAGAAAAGAAAGAGAAGAGAAGTTCTGGGCAGACGCTGAAGAAGGCAAGAAGTACCAGGGTACAGTTAAGTCACTTACATCATTCGGTGCATTTGTTGACATCGGCGGTGTTGACGGACTTGTTCATATCAGTGAATTGTCATGGAATAAAATCAAGCATCCTTCGGAAATCGTTAATGTAGGCGATGTGCTTGAGGTTTATATTAAGGACATGAACAAGGAAACTCAGAAGATTTCTCTTGGATATAAGAAGACAGAGGACGATCCCTGGGTAATCGCACAGAACAAGATTAATGTAGGCGATGTTATCAAGGTTAAGGTTGTACGCATGATGCCGTTTGGTGCATTTGCTGAAATCATTCCCAGTGTTGACGGTCTTATTCATATTTCACAGATTGCTGACAGAAGAATCGGCAAGCCCGAAGATGTTTTGACAATCGGTGAAGAAGTTGAAGTTAAGGTTACAGAAGCTGATTGGGAAGCTAAGAAAATCAGCCTCAGCATAAGAGCACTTATTCCTGTTCCCGAAGTAGTGGAAGAGGAAGCTGTAGTTGAAGAAGATGCAGAACCTGCAAAGGCAGAAGCACTTGTTTATTCAACAGACCCCGAGGTTGAAGTTGAAGAACCCATTGAGGTTGAAGCTGCAGAGGAAACAGTTGAAGAAGCACCTGCTGAAGAAGCTGCTCCTGAAGCAGAAGAAGCAGACGCTGAATAATTGAATTGTGAATAACGCTGTACTTGTACAGCGTTATTTTTATTGTCAATAACATCTCAATCATTCTGTTAAATTGTAATTTATCGGTGTAATGAATAATCGAAGCGAAAGCCTCCCTTGTGTAAAGGGAGGTGAGTTTTGCGTAGCAAAACTCGGAGGGATTGTTCATATATAATTAGCGATAATGCTGATTTT
>JAXJRQ010000221.1:0-2709 GCA_036310525.1 Clostridia bacterium | reverse complement strand
CATTCTATTATCCCGGTGGACTTCCGCCGGCAGACAGCGATCTGGTTAATGAAAAGCTCAGCGAATATACAATGGAGAAAATCAACGCAAAGGTTAAATTTGAAAGATTTGACTGGAACTCATATGACCAGAAGGTAAGCTCGAGCATTGCTTCGGGCGAAAGCTTCGATTTATTGTTTACATGTGACTGGGCAGCACCATATCTTCAGTATGCGCAAAAAGGTGCATACATGGAGCTTGACGAACTTCTTGAACAGTATGGTCAGGACATTTTAAAGGCTATTGCGCCTGAAATGTTTGATGCTGTAAGAGTAAACGGCAGTATCTATACCGTACCTGTAAATAAAGAGCATGCTCATAGTGTGGGATTTCTTTTCCGTAAGGACTTAATTGAAAAATACGGAATAGATGTTTCCACGATAAAAGACCTTGACACTCTTGATGCCGCACTGGCAATTGCAAAGGAAAAGGATCCGGATAAATATCCACTGGGTGTAGGTAAGGAAGGTCTTACTCAGCTTCTGGACTTTGATACAATCACCGGCTCAAGCTCAGCACCGGGGGCTCTTTACAGCAAGGTTGGCGAAACAGAGGTTGTAAATCAGTATGCCACAGAAGAGTATATGAATCTTTCAAAGAAGGTAAGAGAATTCTATCAGAAAGGCTACATAAGACCTGATGTTGCAACGAAGTCAACAAGCTCAAGTACAGCAGACGAATTTGCACAGGTAGCATCACTTAAGCCGGGTAAGGATAAGGAAAGTGCCGGTGAATTTGAATATATTCAGGTTGAATTCACATCACCTGTATTCCGTACAGCGGATGCTACGGGTGCTATGGCTGCCATTTCACATACATGTAAAAATCCTGTAAGTGCAATGAAGGTTCTTAATCTTATGTACTCAGATTCAACCTTCCTTGATATGCTTTATTACGGAATTGAAGGTAAGCACTATAATGTTACCGAGGACGGAAGAATCAAACAGGTTGTTGACAGCGGATACATGACAACAACACAGTGGATGTTCGGAAATCAGTACATTGCAAAAATCAAGGATACCGAGGATGTTGACAAGTGGGATAAGATTAAAAAGTTTAACGAAGAAGCGGTTGTTCTTGACAGTATAGGTTTTGTATTTGACCAGACAGCGGTAAAAACAGAGATGGGTGCCTGCGCAAATGTTATTGCGGAATATGGTTTCCTTATAAACTGCGGTGTTTCAGATCCCGAAACAACCGTTCCTGAATTCCTGAAGAAACTGAATGATTCAGGAGCACAAACAATTATTGATGAAGTACAAAAACAATATGACGAATTTTTAAAATCAAAAAAATAATCAGAAAGTGAGGATTGCAGATGAAAGCACTCAAAACTATAAGCTGTATTCTATGCACAGTAGCGATGCTGTTTGAAACAGCATCTGCTGCAGTTTTGAAAAATGAGACCGTTAACTCCGTTATGTCAAACACCGAGTCAGGCGAGGCTTTTAATGAAACTGTAACAAATAACAGCTCTCTGTCTTTGCAAATAACGGAGGACACCGTATATCCTGAGGGTGTTGTCAGACAAATTTTTGACGACAGCTTAAGTGCCTGCAAGGAAAAATGGGGTTGGAATTATAAAATGCAGACAGGTACCGATGCGAAGGTCGGTGAAAAATCCATGGAGATTATAGGCTCAAAGGATGGTTATCGTGCGTTTTATCTGCAATTTGATACTCCTTTAAAGATTAATAAACAGCTTCGTGACAGCGGAGCAGTGGAGCTGTGGGTAAAAACCGATATTCAGTATAAGTCGCTGCATTTAGTGCTTCTTAATGAGGATAACGGTCAGCTTGTTACAAACTCAACACCGCTTGCCTCCATTGTAAGTCTTGCAGACGTTTCAAAGGATTGGGTAAAGGTTGTTGTTCCCTTGAGTAAGTATGCGCTTGAAGGCTCATATTATTCGTCAAAGGGTGATGCGGTATATCAGCCGTTTGATTTTGAGAATGTTGTGGGATTGGGATTTGGATATTCCCTGCCGCAGTTTGAAGGCGAATCAACTCTTTCGATTGATGATTTATGCATAACAAACGGTAATGTTGAAAGTAATATGCTTGGTGTTGAACTGCTTGAGAGAGAAGAATACAATAAGCTCAACAGACAATTTACTACCATTGACCTTAGGGGTATAATGAATATGGGATATGCCGATGAAATTGAAGGTGACGGAGTCGGCGGATGGACTGACCAGGGCCCCTCAAATGATATGAGCGGTTTTGACATGAGGGGTAAAAACTATATTGAAAATATACCGTTTGATATAGTTGACCCGGTTGCTAATAACGGTAAATCGTGTATAACTCTGCGTGGTCAGACATTTACTCATTTCCCTGAACAGGTAGAGGTAGATATAAACAATACATTTAAAAGTATATACTTTATGCACTGTGCGGCATGGGCAAGTGCCGGTGCGAGAGCGTCTACATATATTTTCGAGTATGAGGACGGAACAAGGGAGGAAATCCCTGTTATAATCGGCGAGCATACCGCCAACTGGTGGGGAGCGGCAGACAAGAGCCTTATGCGAACTGCGTGGATGGGTTCAAATGCATCTTCGGCATCTGTTTCGATATACTTGTTTGCCTGCGCAAACCCACAGCCGGATAAGGTTGTTAAAAAGCTTATAATGAAGAGCGTAGAGGGCGGTGCCGTACCTGTTATAGT
>JAXJRQ010000220.1:0-12965 GCA_036310525.1 Clostridia bacterium | reverse complement strand
TCAAGTTCAAATAATTCAACATGGCGTGTTGTATGCTTTCCACGTCGGATTTTTTCGGAAACCGTTCCCGTTTCAAGGTCATTTTCAGTAATTATTCTTAGAATACTCGATTTTCCAACGCCCGAAAGTCCAGCAAATGCCGAAACCTTACCTTTTATGCACTCCTTTAATACGTCAATACCCATATTTTCTTCGGCGCACACAGTAATAACCTTATACCCTGCTTTTTCATAAATACATTTCAGTTTTTCACCATCGGATATATCGGTTTTATTGATACACACAACAGCATCAATTCCGTTTATGTGTGCATTTACAAGCATTTTATCAATCAGAAATTCGTTCGGGTCAGGCTCTGCCGCCGCAACAACAAGCACCAGTAAATCAATATTTGAAACACTCGGTCTGATAAGTCTGTTGCGTCTTTTGAAAATCTTAGTAACAGAGCCTTTACCGTTTTTTACTTCAATTTCCGCCTCATCGCCTATAATCGGAGTGATGTGTTCATTACGAAACACCCCTCTCGCCTTACATTCATAAACACAGCCATCTTCAGCCTTTACATAATAAAAGCCGCCTATTCCTTTTGTTATAATACCCTTCATTTAGTCCCTCAATTAAAGTTAAGAGTTTTTTCCAATACCTTTGCTCCGTCAATATATGCCTGAACGGAAACTGTTCCTGTCCCTGAAATAGGCACCGACACAGCGCCCTCGCTCTTATCGTGCATTGCGTTATGCACTGTTCTGCCGTTTGCTACTATTTCCACATTTACTCTGCTGTTAGCTGCATCGGGAATTTTTACGGTAAATGTCTGAGCCGCAGGGTCAGACGGTGCTTCCGTATTATCATTCTCAACGTCTTTTACAGGTGCTGAGGTTGTTGACGGCTCAAGTGTTGCTATTGCTGAATTGTCCGTTACTTCCTCGGATGCTTCTGCATCAACCGCACCTGTACTTTCTTTATTTCCGCTTGAAAGTATAATTGTTACAAATGAATCTCTCGCAACTGATTTACCCGCTGACGGACTCTGCGAAATAACAGTTCCCTCCGGAGATGTTGACGGTTTTCTCGTAACTGTACCCATCTTAAGTCCTGTTTGTCTTAATCTTTCCTCCGCAATTTCACGGCTTGTTGTCACAAGATTCGGAACTACAACCTTTGCATTATCAGGAACTGCGGTTTCAGCCGCCGCAGTTTTTCCAAGGCTTACAAACAACGTTACAATATCTGATTTATTAAGCTTTGTACCCGCCTCCGGAAGCTGTCTTATAATAGACTGCGTAGGAACTGTTTCGGAATATTCTTCTACTATTACATACGTCAGTCCCTCTTCAAGTATTTCGGCAAGTGCATCATCAAATGTCTTATTAACTACATTTGGAACTTCAATATTACCGCCTGATGAACCAATAGACACAACCAGCTTTACGGGTGAGTTCTTGGGAACACTGACATTTGCAAGCGGATCCTGAGTAATTACTCTGCCCTCTTCCACTCTGTCAGACAGTGAATATTCAATTTCTTCATTTATCACAAGACCTGCTTTCTGGGCAGAAATCATAGCTTCTTCTATTGTCATGTTAGAAAAATCAGGAACAGATTTTTCGTTTCTCGTATTCATAAAGAAATACACACCTGCCGCAATAAGCATCATTACGAAAACCGTTACAACGGCAAGTACAGAGGCTATGCGGTCTGCTTTTTTCTCCTCAGGCGTTTTTACCTTTTTCTTTGGCTTTTTCTTAGCAATCTCTTCCTCTTCAAATACTTCTTCGTGAATTTCATCCTCAGCATCAAACGCTGTTTCTACGGCATCCACCTCATCAACAATTCCTGCTCTTTCCTTACTCGGAAGTATTTCATCTGCAAGAACAGCATGCAAATCCTCAAGCATTTCGCCCACATTCTGGTATCTGCCGATTTGCTCCTTGCTTATTGCTTTCATTGTAATATACGCAAGGTCTGTCGGGATTTCCATATTGACACATCGTACATTTACAGCTTCCTTTTCAAGGTGCATCAGTGCAACCGACACGGCACTGTCACCGTCAAACGGAACTTTACCGGTAAGCATTTCATAAAGAACTATACCGAGTGAATATATATCCGATCTGGCATCCGTAAAACCGCCTCTTGCCTGTTCGGGTGAAATATAATGCACCGAACCGAGCGCAGATGAACCCACAACCGTTGTTTCAGACGCCGCCGCACGTGCAATACCGAAATCCGTTACCTTTAAGGTCTTGTCCTTCGTCATTATAATATTCTGAGGCTTTATGTCTCTGTGAATAATATTTTTATCATGCGCCTCGCCAAGTCCCTGCGCAATCTGAATGGCATAATCACACGCTTCCTGCCACGGAAGTGCACCCTTTTCCTTTATGTAGGCTTTAAGTGTAATTCCGTCAACAAGCTCCATTACCATGTAATTCATACCCTCGTCTTCGCCTACATCGTATACGGAAACTATATTATTATGCACAAGGCTTGCGGAAGATTGTGCTTCTTTGATAAAGTTAGTTACAACGGCTTCCTCACCCTCAAGTGAATCCCTCAAAAGCTTGATTGCCACAAAACGGTTTAAAAGAGTATCCTTTGCCTTGTACACAGTCGCCATTCCGCCTGTGCCTATTTTTTCTATAACATCATATCTTCCGTTCAAGATATTACCGATTAAATTATCACTGTTCATTCTGCTTCTCCTTTTCCAATACTACAATAGTTATGTTATCCTTGCCGCCTCTCGAATTTGCGGTCTGTACAAGCTTTTCTACATTTTCCTGTAACGTATTATCTTCAAGCATTGTGTCCTTTATTTCTTCATCCGACACAAAATTTATCAGTCCGTCAGAGCACAAGAGAATTTTCTCGCCGTTATACGGTCGGATATTTACGTCCACCTTAACGGTATCCTCTGCACCTATTGCTCTTGTAATAAAGTTCTTTTTCGGATGAAATTTAGCTTCTTCGGGAGTTATTTTCCCCATAGAAACAAGCTCCTGAACATATGAATGATCCTTTGTAATCTGTTTTATCTCGTTGCCGTCAATTTTATATATTCTCGAATCGCCCACATGAGCGGTTATGATTTTACCCATATAAATCATAGCCAAACTGGCTGTCGTTCCCATACCCATTATTTTATAATGTTCTTTTGCGTAATTATATATTATGCTGTTTGCATTAATAAATGCATGGCGTATAACCTCACCCGCTTCGACATAGTCCTGTTCGGTGCTGAGTTTATTTTCAAGCTGATTTTTTATTACATCAATAACCATCATGCTTGCGATTTCGCCCGCTTTATGACCGCCCATTCCGTCTGCAATTATTGCATAAGGAAAATCACCGTCCGGCATTGCATAGTAGTTGTCTTCATTAATTTTTCTGCACATTCCGACATCCGTCACTGCACCAAGCTGCATTTATATCCCCGCCTTTCTGTAGAATTTTAACAATATTTAAAGCACTTTTTTTCGTAGCTGTCCGCATGAAGCCGATATATCGCTCCCAAGCTCACGTCGTATTGTTGCGTTTATACCGTTACTTACAAGTCTGTCGCAAAAAGCACGTATTTCCTGCTGTGAACCCTTGCTGTAGGCACGTTCCTCAACCTTATTTACGGGTATGAGATTTACATGCGCATGCAATTTTTTTATAAGACGTGTAAGCTCATCCGCATTTTCCATGCTGTCATTAACACCGTGTATAAGTGAATATTCAAAGCTTATTCTTCTGCCCGTTGCTTTATGGTATTCGCTGCAAGCCTCAATAAGCTCTTTTGTCTTCCATTTATGGTTTACGGGCATAATTTCATCCCGTATTTCATCATTCGGAGCATGAAGCGAAATTGTAAGCGTTATCGGTAAATTTTCAGCCGCAAGCTCCCTGATTTTCGGCACGACACCACAGCTTGAAAGCGTTATATGCCGATACCCGATATTAAGTCCCTTTTCGTGATTTACATTATGTAAAAACGTTATCACATTATCATAGTTATCAAGCGGTTCGCCAATTCCCATCATAACCACATTGGAAATTCGCTCGCCTGCATCCTTTTGCGCAAATATAATCTGATTTAAAATCTCACCTGCTGTAAGATTGCGGTATAATCCGCCTATCGTCGAGGCGCAAAAACGGCACCCCATACGGCAACCAACCTGCGATGATATGCATATGGTTATTCCGTGATGATAGCGCATGAGTACGCTTTCGATGCAGTTTCCGTCGGGAAGTTCAAATAGATACTTTATTGTTCCGTCTATTTGAGAAACGTATTTTTCACGCACCCTAAGCGTCGATACATAGCTTATTGATTTAAGCTTTTCTTTTAAATTTTTAGGCAGATTACTCATTTCATCATATGACTCCACGCCCTTATGAAGCCACGAAAAAACCTGTTCCGCTCTGAATTTAGGTTCGCCGTTTTCCTTGAAAAAGTCAATCAGCTCATCATATTCAAAATCCTTTAAATCAATCATTTTTCTTCCTTAATTTACAAATATAAAATCCGTCCGTATTATCAACATTAGGATAATACGTCTTTTCAAAATCCTTTACAAAGTCACAATTATCCGCTATAAAAGCATCTGTAACGGCTTCGTTTTCTGACTTATCAATTGTGCATGTAGAATAAACAATTACACCGCCGCATTTAAGATATTTAGCGCCGTTTTCAAGGATTTTTTTCTGAATTTCCTCTATATCCGACGTTTCTTCTCTGTTCCATTTTATGTCAGGCTTTCTGCCTATTATTCCAAGTCCCGAACAAGGTACGTCGCAAAGAACTCTGTCCGCTGAATTTATCAGCGTTTCGTTTAGTTCACACGCATCTGCGGTTTTTACATCTATTATGTCAATACCGAGTCTTTCGGCATTTTTCTTCACTATTTCAATTTTATGCTCATACTTATCAAAAGCAAGGATTTTACCCTCATTTTCCATAAGCTCTGCAATATGCGTTGTTTTTCCGCCCGGAGCACAACACATATCTATCACCAATTCACCTCTATGCGGCTCAAGAATTTTGGCTGTTTCTGCCGCCGCAATATCCTGCGGTGTAAAATATCCGTCAGCATAGAGCGGATTGTGTTCTATATCAAAACCGTCCGAAATTATCATTCCGTTGTATATTTCTGTTTCTATACCGCTTTTCAGAAGCAGCTCTGACACTTCATTTGCAGTTGTTTTTAATGTATTGGGACGAAGAGTGATTTTTTTGTTTTTCTCGAACGCAATCATCAACTCATCCGTAAAATCAAATCCGAAATCAGCTATCCATTTATCGCACAGCCATATCGGATACGAATATTTTACCGATAAATATTCATTTGGAGCTTTCGGAAACTCAACACTATTCTTTGAAACATTCCTTAATATCCCGTTAACGAAACCTGCCGAAGCACTGTGTCCGTAGCGTTTTGCCAGCTTCACGCTTTCATTTACAGCCGCACTTTGCGGAACTTTATCCATATATATAAGCTGATAAATACCCATTCTTAATATTATAAGGATATATTTTGATATTTTTTTAAGCTTAATCTTTGAAAAACTACTGATATAATAATCAAGAGTAAGCTTCTTATCGGTCACGCCATACACAAGTGCCGTAGTCATCGCCTTGCTTTGACGGCTCATTTCACGGCACTGCGACAGTATATTTTTCAGTGCAATATTGGAATATGCACCGTTAAATTCAATTTCATACAGCGCCTTAAGTGCCGCTTCTCTTTCGTTCATCGTCTTCTCCTGTTTGAATTTTGTACAATAAGAAATAACCTTAATACCTGAAGCGCAGTAGATGCCACACCGGCAAAATACGTCATAGCCGCCGCACTAAGCACTTTTTTAGCACCCTTTAATTCTTCTTCATCAAGCATATACATATTTTCAAGCGTCACCAGCGCACGCTTACTTGCATTTGTTTCTGTAGGAAGTGTCACAAGCTGAAACACAAGCACTGCACTGAAAAGCACTACTCCGAGCATTGCAAGATTGTATCCTCTGCTTCCCAAAAGCAAACCAATCATTATAAGAGGAATTGAAGCATAATTACAGATATTCACAAACGGAACAATTCCGTTTCTCACTTTAATTGGCACATATCCGACCTGATGCTGAATAGCGTGACCACATTCATGTGCCGCAACACCGATTGCCGCAACCGATGTGGAATTGTACGTATCATCTGACAGACGTATTACTCCATTTTTTGGGTCATAATGGTCAGAAAGACTGCCTCTGACATGCTCAATTCTTATATTATGAAGTCCGTTCGCATCAAGTATTCTGCGAACCGTCTCTGCGCCCGTCATACCACGTCTTGACAAAACCTTATTATACCTCGCAAACGTCGATTTTACGTTTGCAGAAGCAATCATTGTAATTATAAGTCCGAATATTACAAGTATATATGTCGGGTCAAAAAGCCACCCGTATCCATATCCGTACATATCCACACAACCTTTCCGTATTGAATTATTCGCCGAGTATTACTCCTTTTTCAACCTCATGGCCTCTTGCATAATCCTCAACGCTCATTTTTCGGCTTTCAGGGAATTGCGCCGTTTTTATGCATATCGTCCCGTCACCGGTACTTACCATAAGTCCTCTGCCCTTTTCAAGCGCAAGAATTTCTCCGCATTTTCCGTTCTTGGGATAATCATTCGCCATCGTGGCATCAACAATTTTCAAAACTTCGCCCTTGTATAAAGTATAAGCCAAAGGCCACGGATTCATTCCGCATATTAATTTTGAAATTTCTCTTGTGCTTTTATTCCAGTCTATTTTTCCCAGCTCTTTATTAAGCATGGGTGCATAGGTGTGTTCATCATGATTTTGAGGTGTAGGTGAAATTTTGCCGTTTTCAATATCTGCAATCGTTTTTACCAGAAGCTCACCGCCCATAACAGCAAGTCGGTCAAAAAGTTCACCGGCGGTTTCATATTCACCGATTTCTGTAGTCACGGTACTTATCATGTCACCCGTATCAAGTCCCTTATCCATCTGCATAATCGTCACACCGGTGTATAAATCTCCGTTTATAACAGACCACTGAATAGGTGCCGCACCTCTGTATTTGGGAAGTAACGACGCATGCACGTTTATACATCCGTATTTCGGGTAATTTATAATATATTCAGGTAAAATCTTACCGTAAGCGGCAACCACAATCAGTTCGGGATTAATTTCACGAAGCAGCGGCAAAATGGCTTCATTTTTCAGGCTTTCAGGCTGATAGACCTCAATCCCTGCCGCCTGAGCCGCAACCTTTACATCAGTAGGCATAAGCTTATGACCTCTGCCCTTTGGCTTATCAGGCTGTGAAATAACCGCCGCAACATCAAGCTTTGCCCGTATCATTGCATTCAAAGACTCAGCCGCAAAATCAGGAGTCCCCATAAAAAGAATTTTCATACGCTTTTACGCCTCTCAGTCTTCAATAAATCTTGTTACTCTGTCAAGGAACAGTTTGCCTTCAAGATGCTCTATTTCATGGCAGAACGCACGTGCTTTAAGTTCTTCGCCGTCAATTTCAAACCATTCACCGTTTCTGTCCTGAGCACGTACTTTTACATACATAGGTCTCTCAACCTCACCGAAAACCTTCGGCACGCTCAGACAGCCTTCTGCACCGTTCTGTACTCCGCTTTCCTCGATTATCACAGGATTTATGAGTTCTATCTTTCCATCGCCGACATCAATAACAACCACTCTTTTTATAATGCCGACCTGAGGTGCAGCAAGTCCTACGCCGTCATGCTCCTTCATCGTCTCATACATGTCGTCAAGAAGTATATGAAGTTTTTCATCAAACTTCACTACTTCTTTACACTTTTTGTATAAAATCTCATCGTCTTTTACACGAATTTCTCTTATAGCCATAATAACACCCTCTTTTCTTTAATCAATAAATCATATTGGGATTTTTATCAATTATTATCGAAACACCCGTATAATTTTTATTTTTAATGCATTCCTCATAAGCATTTTTAAGTATTTTATTAAGCTTGTCATTATCAGTGCATTTTATGAGAATCTGCCATCTGTACTTATTTTTTATTTTTGAAACGGACGAAGGCACAGGTCCGAGAATCTGAACCTTATCGTCCAAATCTCTTACCCCATCCAGAAGCTTCAAAAAATATTTTGCACATCTTGGTACAACCGCCTCCGAAGAGCCTGAAAACATCACGTTTATTATATCAGAAAACGGCGGATACCACATAAACTGACGCTTTGCAATTTCGCCATTATAAAAACTTCTGTAATCATGCACTTTTACAAGACTTACCGCTTCCGCATCAGGATTATATGTCTGAATAACCGCACGTCCTTTTTTACTTCCTCTTCCTGCTCTGCCCGTCACCTGTTCAAGCATTGAAAATGTACGTTCACCGCTTCTGTAGTCATTCATATGAAGCATTGTGTCGGCACTTATCACTCCGACAAGCGTTACGTTTTCAAAATCCAGTCCCTTAGCAACCATTTGTGTGCCTATAAGTATATCTGTTTTCTCTTTTTCAAACTGCTCGAGTATTTTTTCATGAGACTGTTTTTTGCCTGTTGTGTCTACATCCATACGAAGTGTTGTTGCATTAGGAAACAAATTATGTATTTCCTCCTCCACACGCTGTGTACCGCCGCCGAAATAACGTATATATTTACTCTGGCACTGCGGACAAAGCTTGTAGTTTGAACGGCTGTAGCCGCAATAATGACAGCGCAGATTATTCCCGAACTTATGATAAGTAAGGGATATATTGCAATTGGGACATTCCGCCGTGTATCCGCAGCTTCTGCACGATACAAACGTCGAAAACCCACGTCTGTTTAAAAACAGAATTGTCTGTTCTCTATTTTCAAGATTTTTTTCAATTTCGTATTTGAGCTTACGTGAAAACATACTTCTGTTCCCGAACGAAAGCTCTTCACGCATATCAATAACATCAATATCGGGCATTTTATTATTGTTGTATCTGTTTTTCATTTCAAGCAGAATATATTCATTATTCTGCGCCTTGAAATAGCTTTCTGCACTCGGAGTTGCCGATGCAAATACAACAGCGGCGCCGTATTGTTTTGCCCGAAACTGCGCCACCTCTTTTGCATTGTATCTTGGGGACATTTCCGACTTATACGTGTCGGAATGTTCCTCGTCTACAATTATGATACCAATATTTTTAAGCGGTGCAAATACCGCCGAGCGTGCACCGATTACTATATCGGCATTACCCGATTGGATTTTTTTCCACTGGTCGTATCTCTCGCCCAAAGAAAGCTTACTGTGAAATACTGCTATTCTTTCTCCGAATCTTGCAAGAAAGCGTGAAACCATCTGCGGTGTAAGAGATATTTCAGGCACAAGCACAAGTGCAGTTTTCCCCGTTTCAATAACGTGGTCAATAGACTGCATAAACACTTCTGTTTTTCCGCTTCCGGTAACACCGTGAAGCAGGAAATTTGCAAATCTGCCCTCGTCTGCAGCGTTTGTAATTGCCCCCACCGCTACCGCCTGTTCTGCTGTCATGGTAAACGCTTCGCTTCGTTTTACACGCTTGTTCTTTAACGGATTTCTTTCAATCGTTATTTCAAAGATTTTTGCAAAGCCTTTTTTGCAAAGAGCGTTTACGGCATTATATGAGCCGTCGGCAAATTCCTTTAAATCGGAAACAGCAATGAAGTCGTTCGAGCTTAAAATTTCAAGCATGCGTGACTGTACAGGTGCTTTTGAACTAAGCTTTTTACTCTCCTCAAAAGCCTGCTCTGCTGTAATAATAAGCCGTATAACACGTATGGTTTTATCCGTTATTTCCCGTGAATGACGATACTCTTTCCCAAGCGTTCCTTTTTTAATCATATCACGAAGCTGTGCACGGACATCTTTGCCCATCACATTGCACAAAGCATCCGTTTCCATGCCGCCACCGTTGTCTAACAGTGCCTGCATGATTTTTTGTCTTAGCTCTGAGCGCTCCTCCGTTATCTCATTAATAACAATCCATTCATGACTTTTCACCTCATTACCCGCAGGAACAACTGCATGAATAAGGTCCAGATATGACGCCATATAATGCTCATGCATATACTCTATTGTTTCAAGCATTTTTTCGTCAAATGCAGGAATATCGGATGAAATGCGTATAATGGATTTTAAAGATTTGCTTTTACTCTTTTCACAAGTTCCTGTGCAAAAGCCTTCAATTTCAGTATTTCCCTTGGAAAACGGAACAATGACTCTTGTTCCTACACCTACCAATTCCACAAGGTCATCAGGTATTAAGTAGTCAAAGGCTTTATCTGTAGCCTTTGCTCTGTTATCCACAATTACTTTCGCAATCATGCCCGTGACCGTCCTTCCTCAAATAAATTATTCAGTGTAATCGTATATACTTTCTTCCGCTTCGTAAATGCTTTCCTCAACTTTTTCTTCTTCATCCTCAACGTCGTCTTCCTCGATTTCAACGTCTGTGTCATGAAGCATCTGAATTGCGGCAAACTTTTCAGCTTCCCATTCTCTTGCTCTTTCAATTTCGGCACTGCGCACATAGCCAACCTTACCGCTTGAAATTTCATTAACAGCTGATGTTACGGGCTTTTCACCATTGTCTTCAGCCTCACCTGCATTTATTGCCTTACCTATCATTCTTGCACGCTTTGCAGCCATTGCCACCAAAGTGTATCTGCTGTCCACATATTTATCAAGTTTTGTAATTCCGGGTTCTATCATCATAATAATCTCCCAAACCTTTCTGCCTTAAAATTTATTATTCACGCCGTATCAGGCACTACGGCGCACACTTAAAATTGCTTTGCAATTAAGCTATCATTAATAATTTTCAACGAGAAGCTTTTCAACCATATCCCGTTTTTCAATCTTGTCGTGTAAAATGTCACACACTTCACATACACACTTTTCCAAATCATCATTTACAAGTATGTAATTATACTGCGCACTTTGTTCAAACTCCCACTTTGCCGCCGCCATACGCTGTATAATCTGTTCTTCATCTTCTCTGCCTCTTTCAATAAGACGGCGTTTCAGTTCTGCCATTGACGGAGGTACGATGAATATAAGATTTGCGTCCGCAAACAGACTTTTCACCTTCAACGCACCCTGAGGCTCAATTTCAAGCAAAACATTTGTGCCCTCATCAAGCATTTTCTCTACAGTTTTTCTCGGTGTTCCGTAGTAATTACCGTTATAGAGTGCATATTCAAGCATTTCTCCGTTTTTTATCATGTCCTCGAAATCGCCGACTGTTGTGTAGTTATATGTCACACCGTCAGTCTCGCCCTTGCGTATCTCACGTGTTGTACTTGACACGGAAAGAAAAATATTCTCACGCTTCAAAAGCTCTTCGCAAATTGTACCTTTACCGGTTCCCGAAGGTCCCGACATTACAAAAAGTATACCTCTACTCAATTATATCCTCCTCTCCACCTATACGGCCTGCAACTGTTTCTGGCTGAATGGATGTAAGAATAATATGCTCTGAATCAGTTACAATAACAGCTCGTGTACGTCTGCCGTATGTCGCATTAACAAGAGTTCCCTTTTCTTCTGCTTCATGTATAATTCTCTTTATCGGAGCAGACTCAGGGCTGACAACAGCCACAATTCTGTCCGCATTTATCATGTTTCCGAATCCTATGTTTATCAGCTTCACTTTATCACATCCTATTCAATGTTCTGTATCTGCTCACGCAGTTTTTCAATCTCACCCTTAAGGGTTACAACTATTTTTGCAATATCAATGTCCTGCGCCTTTGAACCGATAGTATTAACCTCACGGTTAATTTCCTGAATAAGGAAGTCAAGCTTTCTGCCTGCCGGTTCACCGCTGTCAAGGATTTTGTAAAATTCTTCAAAGTGACTTGCAAGACGTACCGTTTCTTCATTTACAGCAACCTTATCGGCAAATATTGCAACCTCGGTAAGGACTCTTGCTTCGTCCACGTCACGGTCAGCTATCAGTTCTTTAATTTTTGTGTACAGCTTTTCTCTGTATTCAGCAACGGTTTTGGGTGAATATTCATCAACCTTTTCAGCAAGGCTGTGCATATATTCAATTCTTGCTCTCAAATCTTTCTCTATTCTTTCACCCTCACGGCTGCGCATTGCAGTAAATGCCTCAATTGCACTTTCAGCAACGCTTTCCACTGCCGCCCAGATTTCGTCCTCGTCCTCTTCACGGCGTTCGGTTTTAAATATATCGTTGTATCTTGCAACGCTTGAAACCGATATGTCATTACGTAGATTGAATTTTTCGCAAAGCTCGTTTAACACACTTATGTAGTTTGCCGCAAGCTCCTCATTGAGGCGGATGTCTGCATCGGCTGTTTCGTAGCTTTCAACGCTGACATATATATCTATTTTTCCTCGTGTGATTTTTTCCGAAGCATATTTACGCATTTTATCCTCCAGAAATCCGAGATGTCTGGGAACTTTTATATTATAATCCGAAAATCTGTGGTTTACGGATCTGATTTCTACAAGTATCTTTTTACCGGCAACAATGTTTTCGCATCTGCCGTAACCCGTCATACTTTTGAGCATTTTTGTTTCTCCTTTTTATTAACAGCTTTTCACTGTATTTTTGCATATTTTTTCTTTTTCCTAAAAATAAGCATACTTTTATGTATTATATCACAAATCTTTCTAAATTAACAGTCTATTTTTAAAAAAATTTACTTTTTTAATGAAATTTTTTAATATTTTTTATGCCTTTGTTTCGTCATAATTCACAGTATTTTGAATTATTGCGCCGTTATGAGGTAAAAGTCTTTTAAAAATTATTCTTTTGTGTTATAATTAAACAAATAAAATTGTAATTTATAGGGATGTTTTGCGTTTGTGATTGTAGGGGAGGGTCTCTGTGCCCTCCCGTAATATATTTGTGCACGGGAGGGGATGGAACCCCTCCCCTACGGTGGGATAATTGTTTACATCCCGATAAATT
>JAXJRQ010000219.1:0-23242 GCA_036310525.1 Clostridia bacterium | reverse complement strand
TCCAGACGGTCCGTGTAAAATTAACCATAAACGGACAGTCGAGGACGCCTGTCCCTACGGCGGGATAATTGTTTACGTCACCGATAAATTACAATTTAAAAAGGAGTGAAATTATGCAAATGACATTTCGGTGGTACGGAGAAGATGATCCTGTAACACTACAGAAAATCAAGCAGATACCGGGAGTAACCGGCATTGTATCTGCTATCTATGACATACCTGTTGGAGAGGTATGGCCTCTTGAAAGAATACAAAAGCTGAAAAGTATAATAGAAGCCGAAGGCTTGAGCTTGTCGGTAATTGAAAGTGTGCCCGTGCATGAGGATATTAAAACAGGTGACGGTGAACGTGACAGATACATTGAAAATTACTGTGAAACACTGCGCAATCTTTCAAAAGCAGGAATTGATTGTGTATGCTATAATTTTATGCCGGTATTTGACTGGACACGTTCAGACCTTGCGCATGAATTGCAGGACGGTTCAAATGCCCTTGCGTATTGTGAAAAAACTGTACAGGACATGAATCCGCTTACGGGTGATTTGTCGCTTCCGGGCTGGGATGCAAGCTATACAAAGGCAGATATGCAGGCGCTTTTGGAAAAATATTCACATATAAGCGAGGATATGCTGTGGGATAATCTCAAATATTTCCTTGACCGTGTAATAAAAACAGCTGAAGAGGTAAAGGTTAAAATGGCAATACATCCTGATGATCCGCCCTGGGGCATATTTGGACTTCCAAGAATTATAACCACGAAAGCCAATATTGAAAGGTTTTTAAAGCTGTATAACAGTCCGTATAACGGACTTACACTTTGCAGCGGTTCGCTTGGTGTTTCGCCTGAAAATGATATTCCTGATATGATTCGTACATTTGGCGACAGAATTCATTTTGCGCATGTACGTAATATTAAAATAACGGGCGAAAAATGCTTTGAGGAATCGGGACATCGTTCATGTGACGGTTCTCTTGATATAGTAGAAATTATGAAAGCTTATCATGAGGTTGGATTTGAGGGTTATGTGCGTCCTGACCATGGCAGAATGATATGGGGCGAAACCGGCAGACCCGGTTACGGTTTGTATGACAGAGCTTTGGGAGCTGTTTATATAAACGGTATATGGGAAACTCTTAAAAAGACTTTAGTGTAAAAGGGAGTGTTAAAAATGAAATTACCTCTTAATGTAGATTTAAAGGGCAAGGTTGCAGTTGTGACCGGTGGCGGAGGCGTGCTTTGCGGATGCTTTGCAAAGGCGATTGCCGCAAGCGGCGCAAAAGTTGCAGTGCTTGATTTGAATAAAAAAAGTGCTGATGAGGTGGCAGATGCCATTATAAAAGACGGTGGTGAGGCTATTGGTGTTGAGGCTAATGTTTTAAAAAGAGAAAGTCTCCTTGAAGCAAAGAGAATTGTCAACGAAGCCTTTGGCAGTTGTGATATTCTGATTAACGGTGCAGGCGGAAATCATCCCAAAGGCACTACGACAAAAGAATATTACGAAAAAGGCGATGAGTGTGATGAAAGCCTTGTTTCGTTCTTTGACCTTGATCCGGCAGGAGTGGAGTTTGTGTTCAACTTGAACTTTTTGGGAACTCTTCTGCCTACACAGGTTTTTGCGGGGGATTTAGTGGATAAAAAAGACGGAGTTATAATAAACGTTTCGTCCATGAATGCATTTTCACCGCTTACAAAAATCCCTGCATACAGCGGTGCAAAAGCGGCTGTGTCAAACTTTACACAGTGGCTTGCAGTGCATTTTTCAAAGGTTGGAATACGTGTGAATGCAATAGCACCGGGATTTTTCATCACTAATCAGAACAGAGCGCTTCTGATAGATGAAAACGGTGAATATACTGAACGTTCGAAAAAGATACTGTCTCAGACGCCAATGAACCGATTTGGTGAACAGGAGGAATTACTGGGCACACTTTTATGGCTTTTGTGCCCTGAAGCATCAGGCTTTGTGAATGGTGTTGTAATTCCGGTTGATGGTGGTTTTGCGGCATACAGCGGTGTATAAACAAAAATCCGAAATGGCAATCGCCATTTCGGATTTTTTTACAGTCCAAACATATGAGTTGCAATATTAAAATAAATAATAAGTGATAGTGCATCAACGATGGTAGTTATGAACGGACTTGCCATAACCGCAGGGTCAAACCCGATTTTTTTTGCAAACATTGGCAAGGACGAACCGATGAGCTTTGCGATAATAATTGTAAGCATCATTGTAACGCATACAAGGAACGCAATCTGCATGTCGACTCTGTCAACAACAAGCATCTTTGCAAAATTACATACAGCAAGCGTTGCACCGCATAAAATGGCTACAAGTAACTCTTTACCGAGCACTCTGAAAATATCTGAAAATTCAATTTCGTTAAGCGACATACCACGTATAACAGTAACCGATGACTGACTTCCCGAATTACCGCCTGTGTCCATAAGCATTGGTATAAATGCTGTCAGAATTGCATTGGCCGCTAAAGCTTCCTGAAATGAACCGATAATTTTACCGGTAAATGTAGCCGAAATCATCAGAAGCAAAAGCCATGGTATTCTTTGCTTCCAGGTAGTGAAAATACCTGTTCTGAGGTACGGCCTTTCCGATGGCAAAAGAGCTGCCATCTTTTCAATATCTTCGGTGTTCTCTTCCTGAATGACGTCAATAACGTCGTCGATGGTAACAATCCCCAAAAGCCTTGTTTCCTTGTCAACAACAGGGATTGCAAGGAAATCGTATTTTGATGCCGTTGAGGCAACGTCTTCCTTATCGGTATCGGTCATAACGTATACAATGTTTGTTTCCATTATATCGCTGATTTTTTCTTCATATCCGGCAATCAGCAAGTCCTTTACTGAAACAAGTCCGATAAGTTTTCTGTTGTCAAGCGTAACATAGCATGTGTAAATCGTCTCTTTGTTTACACCTATTCGGCGTATTCTTGTAAATGCGTCATATACCGTCATGTCAGGACGCAGACTTACGTATTCCGTAGTCATAATACTGCCTGCGGAGTCTTTGGGATAATTTAAAATACGGTTAATTTCCTGACGTGTTTCAGAATCGGTGTTCTGTAATATTCTTTTAACGACATTTGCGGGCAATTCCTCGATAAGGTCTACCGTATCGTCCACAAATGACTGCTCAAGCACTTCTCTGATTTCTTTGTCCGTAAACATGTTCATTAGATGCGTTTGCATGTCGATGTTCATGAATGCAAATGTTTCTGCCGCTAAATCCTTTGGCAGAAGTCTGAAAAGAATGAGCAGATTTTTTTTGTCATCCTCTTCGTCAAACCAAACTTCAAAGAGGGAAGCAGCATCCGCAGGATGCAAGTCCAAAAGCTGATTTTTTAGTGTTGTATAATCTTTTTGCTCAAGCAATTGTGTTATAAATTCCTTAAGCTCTTCCTGATTTTCAAACATAGATGTATTCCTCCTTACAATGTAATTCTGTAAGAAGTGTCAAATCTCCTTGACTAAAAAGTATCAGGGTGTATGCAAAGGAGACCTGGCACCACTCCTACTTCGATCCGTATCCACTTATAATTTCACCTCACCTTTGCATAAAAATACGACGTCTATATCAAAGTAACCGTAAATAGCGGTTGTCGGTGATAAACGCCGATAATTAAATACAGTGCCGTAACACTGAAATTTACTGATGCATATATTATACTCGCTTTTTGTGAGTTTGTCAAATATTTTACACTACGCAAAAAAACTATTGTCAAATTCTGAACATTATGATATAATAATTATGCTACATTATATTCATTATAATAGAATAAGTATATTTTCTTGTCACAAAGTGTACGCTAATCAGATAAAAGCGTACACTCTGACGATTTAACTTTGTGATGAGAAGTGATGAGTATGGTGTAGCAACCTTATGTCAGGGTTGTATGTTTTTGAGTGCGTAACTCTGTATAAGGGTTATGCACTTTTTTTGTTTCGAAGGAGGTATGCCATTTGAAGAATCTTAGTTATAAAAGATTATCATTAACCTTTTTCATAACAATTTTAGTGACGCTTGTTCCGGCGTGTTTTGAAGCGTTGCAATCATTCGATAAAGAAAGAGCAGAGCTTATGCTTGGATTTCCGATTGAGTTTTATATGATTAAACATGTGGCAGACGGTAAGTTTGCTGTTCATTTTAATATTACAGGATTTGCTGCAAACATCGTTGTGATATATATTGCAATTACACTAATTGCAATGATTTTGAAGAAGCTCAGAAATGAGTATAAATAACCCGATACTGCACAAAATTTTTATTGCTCATATAAGATTAAAGAAGAAAAATCAAAGGAGGAAAAACTATGAAAAAATTATTGTCAATTATTTTATCACTCTTAATTCTGTTTTCAGCGACAACTTTTGCGGAAGAAACGACTGTAAAGGGGACAATAAAAGTGGGCGTTGATGCGAATTTTGCGCCGTTTGAATATTATGAGGACGGTAAGCTTAGCGGCTTTGATATTGAACTTATGAATTACATAGGCGAACAAATCGGGTATAATATTGAATATGTGGACATAACTTTTGATGCACTTATTCCTGCAATTTTAAGCGGTAGAGTTGACTGCGCTATTTCTGCAATGACAGTTACCGAAGAAAGGGAAGAGGTTGTTGATTTTACAACACCGTATTTAGTAAGGCATGAACATGCAGTGCTTGAAACGGGGCAGGAAGTGCGGACCGAGAAATATGCAATTGTAGTAAGAAGCGGTGTTTCCGATGCAATTTACAAGTCATCTGCACCGACAGACTACGAAAAAATGTTTCTTGCACTTGAAGTGGCTATTGGGAATATGATTCATGATGATACAATCTATAATCTCATAGAGAAATATAATCTCGATGATGCATTTGACAAGGAAGGAATAGATTATGACTATACAACCGCATCAACATATGTGACAGATAATGATAAGGCAGTATATACAGATAAAACATTTACCTTTGATGAATTGACAAAAATATCATCAAAAGAAATTCAGGAAATTTCAATAGCATGCAGTAAAGGAGAAAGAACGGAAGTTACGACTGATTCTCCTCTTATTATAACCGGTATTATCAATGCATTTAAGGATATACAATTTATTGATGATACAAGGGAAGGCGGTGCAGGCGGATGGCTGTACGGTATTAACTTCTATGTAAATGACGGGACATATGTCCAATTTGGGGGACGAATACATATAGATGAAGCTGACTACAAAGCTGTAGACCATAATATAGCTACCGAGAAAATGGCGTATTATTATGAATTAATGAAGAAAATTAATGATAGCAGTGAATGGGCAAGAGAAAGCATTTATGCAGCAAATGAAATAGGTATCACAGATTCTGAAAAACAGTATATCTACAAAAATCCCATTACACGTGAAGAATTTTGCGAGTTGGTATATAATTTAATTGAAGTTTCAACCGATAAGGGATGGAGTGTTCCTGCAAATCTTCCGTTTAAAGATGCTGGTAATTCAAAAATTGCGGCGCTTTATTCAAAGGGGATTATAAAAGGGAAATCAACTACTGAGTTTGCTCCAAATGACAGCCTTACCCGTGAAGAATCGGCTACGATTATCATTCGTATGATAAACAAAATAATGCCCATGCCTGCGACGGAACTGTGGTTTGAATATGATGACATAGGTGAAATTTCAAAATGGGCATCAGACGCTGTTCAGACAATCAGCAATCTGGGATTTATGAACGGTGTTGGGAATAACAGATTTGCACCGAAGGATACATATACAACCGAACAGGCAATTGCAACGCTCGCAAGAGTGCATGAGGCTCAATCTGTAAATACGGGGATTATCGGCGGTGCAGACGAACCAACGGCAATTTATATCAATGATGAAAAATAAAACATTATTCGCAGAAGAAAGGGATTTTGTGAGTAGAGGGTGATTTTATTGAAAAAGAAGCTGATTAGAATATTTATTATTTTGGTTATTCTTTTCGTGTCAGGAGTGACGGCGGTTCTCAGTGTAAATGCTTATGTAAAGCATGCAGGCGGTGAAAATATAATATCCCCTGACAAGATAAATGAAATCGGTGAGGCGGATTGTATAATTATATTGGGATGTCAGGTGTTTTCAGACGGGACTCTGAGTGCAATGCTGCATGACCGTGTTATGCGAGGAATTGAACTGTACGAAAGTAAAGCGGCACCGAAGCTTATAGTAAGCGGAGACCATGGCCGTAAGGAATATGATGAGGTCAATGCAATGAAAAAATATGCTATTGATGCAGGAATTCCGTCCGAAAATATATTCATGGATCATGCGGGCTTTTCTACTTATGAGAGCATGTATCGGGCAAAAGAGATTTTTAAGGCTGAAAAAATCATTGTCGTCACCCAAGAATACCATTTATACAGAGCACTGTACATAGCGCAAAAGCTTGGTATGGAAGCATATGGTGTAAGCTCGGATTACCGTCCCTATTACGGGCAGACTTACAGAGAAGTGCGTGAAATTCTTGCAAGGTGCAAGGATTTTGCAACAACACTGTTTAAACCTGAACCTACTTTTCTTGGTGAAGCAATTCCGGTAAGCGGTAATGGGAATTTAACGAATGATTAATTTGTATTAAGCAGAAAGGAAAGGTGTGTTTTTATGAAGAAATTATTATATGCTGTGGTGTGTTGTTTATTGATGCTTTATGCAACGGTGTATGCGCAGAATGAACCAGTAACTGAAATCGGACGTTTTGTTTATATTGACAGTGTATATACGGGTATTAGTGCTACGGAAATTGACGGAACTGAATATTTGCCCGTAAAAGCACTTTGCGAGGTTTTAGGGTACAGTATCAATGAGATAACAGAAAACGTATATCTTATAGGTGAGGGCGAAAACTGTAAAAACAGTGAAAGTAGCGTTAAAAGTGTAAAATTTACGCTTGGCGAAGATTATGTAATAAGCTATTCAAAGGACGGGCAATATGAGAATAAAATTGAAACATTTCCGTCTGAACCGATTACCGTAAAAATTGGCGATGAAATATATATGCCATCATTCTATTTCGGAAGAATGCTGGAAATAAAGATGCGATTTACAACAGACAATAAAACCGCACTGATTACGTTAAATGAACAGAAAGAACAGATGGCGAATGCTCCTGAACGCAGGGGATATATAACTGTCAAAAATCATGATGACTACCTTGAAATAGAAGTTGACAGAGCAGAAATGACATTTACGGATAAACCTTTTATTGATGCGGAAGGAAGAGTACAGGTTCCTGTAAGAGAATTTTGTGAGCAACTTAATTTTGGTGTGACGTGGTTTGAAAATCCCGGCAGAGTATCGGTATCGAGTGTACCGTCTGATCTGGATAAATCAAACGGAGGCTCTGCCGGAGGCGCAAGTGTATGGTTTACTATCGGTGAACGTCAATACAGAATAAACGGTACATATTATGATATGGACACCGAAGCACAGATTATAAACGACAGAACCTACGTTCCTATGCGCTATCTTGCGGAAGCACTTAACTACTATGTTGCATATAATCCGTCAAGTCCTGCTAATCTTGATATGGGATACGGATATAAGGTGCTCAATTCTTATCTCGGACTTGAACGTGATTTGGTGTTCAGGGAGGCAGAAATTGACGAAAGCTTTATGCTGAAAACGGGAAATGATGATTTTCCGATAAGAGAGCACGATGAAGGAAATATGTACATTATAAAAAGCGGTTATAAAAAGGGAGATGTAGTTCTTGAATTTTATAATGACGTGCTCTGTGCATTTCATTATGTATTTAAAACAGAGGGCGAAGCCTTTGAGGAAGCTTTGGATGTGTATGATTACTTTGTTAAGCTTTACGGTGAGGCGGATACCTATCCTAATACTCAGAAAACAATCGGCAAAATAGGTGCTGACGAAGGTCAGTTTAATGATGAGGTATGCAGCTATTACGACGAGTGGATTGTTGATGCACCGTCCGAGGTGATTGAAACATTGCTTGGTGAGGCAGATAACGGACTGATGAAAACAGTACGCATGGATATTAATCCGAAAATGTCGGTAGTGAGAGTCAATTACAGTAAGGATTTGAATTTTCATAACAGAAGCTTGGTAAAGATTATTGACAAGGATAATAATTACATTATAACTGACGAAGATATTATAGCATGTGCGGCAAAATTTTATCCACGTCCTGAGGATGGACCATCTGCTGCAGTAGTTCAGGGAGTGGTGCTGGAATTGAAAATCACAGATAAGGCAAGACAGGATCTCAAGGAAGCCACAAATAAAATTTCGGCATATCCCGACGGTGAAAATTATATAAAATGTCTTATTGACGGTGCGGAGGTTTCTGCCCAGACTGTCAGAAAAGAGATTGACTCGGATGAAATCCTGATAAACGGTACTTTGGGTGATTATGAAAAATACAAATCGTACAGTGACACAATAAACGAGAGAATAAAACATTGATTTGTGTAATGCAAATGTAATATATTGTTTATAAAATGTATAATGTTTAATATTGACGTTAAAATTTAAAAATGTTATAATAATTGTGTGTTTTTTGAACATAAATCAAAACAATATACTACATATGCAAAGACTTTTGGAGGGCAGAACAGTGAAAGTCAAATTCAATGTGAAGCGTTATTTTCAGGTCTTGGGAATAACTTTAGGTATAATGCTCGTGGGTGCATTTGTGTGCCTGGGCTTAAATTACAGCGGAATAAATGAAGAAGAGGTTGTTGACAATACATCAACGGTTGAGGTTTACGGAGGTAAGATAAACGTACTTCTGATGTGTACGGATATTGACGGTCTCAGAACTGACGCAATAATGCTTGCAAGCTATGATACAAATACAAATAAGGTAAATATGCTTTCAATTCCGCGTGACACGAAAATGTATGTCGGAAACAGATACCAGAAAATCAATGCGGCGCATGCGTTTATGAAGGACGGAGTTATCGGCGGACCGACAGCGACATGTGAAGCAGTTAACAGAATTACAGGTATTCCGATAAACTATTATGTTGATTTTTCGTTTGACGCAGTTGCGCAGGTTGTGGATCAGCTTGGTACGATAGATTTCACAATTCCTGACCTTTACGGCGACGGCGTAGGCATGGTTTATGATGACCCTGTGCAGGGACTCCATATCGACCTTCCGCCCGGTGACCATAAGCTTAACGGACAGCAAGCTGTATGGGTGATGCGCTACAGACATGGAAATGTTGACCCGAGAACTGGCACATTTAAAGGCTATCCCAATGGTGATGAGGACAGAATGGAAATGCAGCAAAAGCTTATAAAGGCGATAATCGACCAGAAGCTTAATGCATCACTTATACTTAAAATTCCTGCAATATTCCAGGCTGTAAGCGAAAACATCAAGACAAACTTTACTGTAAAGGATATTGTTAAATATTCAAAGTACCTCACAAATTTCAAGAGTGAAAATATATCAAGCCACCAGCTTCCCGGTTCATACGGTCATGACAATAATATCGGTGATGTGTGGGAGGTTGACATTGCAAAAACAAAAGAGCTTGTAGGTACCGTTTTCGGATATGATGCATCAAATATCACTATTGAAAATCCGAAAAACAGAACTTCTTCGGCGACAAGTTCCGTTACGGCACCAGCATCGTCAGGTTCGTCAACGTCATCGTCGAATTCGTCAGCGAATACATCGTCGTCAGGCGGTTCTTCTTCATCTGATGACGGTAATTCAACACCTTCATGGAAGGCAACGGGTTCGTCATCGTCATCATCGTCGTCATCATCGTCGCAGAGTACGGTGTCGCAAAGTACATCATCATCTGAGTCTTCGTCGACATCGTCAGAAAGCTCGTCAACATCAAATAATAATACGTCAACTTCATCATCATCATCGGGTGCAGTTGAGTCAAAAGACCTTGAAGAAGAATAATTTCAAGAAAAATTTTCAAAAAGTACTTGCAATATTATAAGATATGTGTTATACTTTATAAAGTAGTGAAATAAACTTTGAGCGAAAGAGTGGGTTAACCCACTCTTTCATATTTATGTAAAAGTTTTTTTGAGAATACGGAGGTAGTAATGGCAAATAAAACAGAAACCATCGCCCTTGAAATCGGAAGCTCTGTAGCTGAGAATATGGGTGTGTACATTGTTGATGTGTCGTACAGAAAAAGTGACGGAAAAAATGTTCTGTGCTTTTTTATTGACAAAGAAAACGGAGTGGGCATTGATGATTGTGAAGCATTTTCGAGAGCTGTTGAAATCAAGCTTGACGAAAGTGATCCGATTGAATCTGAATATTCGCTTGAGGTTTCTTCTCCCGGTGCAGACCGTCAGCTCAGAAAGGAAAGAGAATTTCTTTATTATATCGGCCGTGAGGTGGATGTAAAGCTTTATAAGGCATTAGACGGCATGAAGGAATTTACGGGAACATTAAAAGCATTTGCCGATGAGACTGCCGTAATCGAAAAGGATGGCAAAGAAATTTCAGTAAGTATTAAAGAAGCAGCATATATAAAACTTCATTTTGAATTTTAATAAAACAGGAGGAAAGGAAGAAAAATGAATAAGGAATTGTTGGAGGCTTTAACGGCTCTATGTAAGGAAAAGGGAATAAGTCCCGAAATTATAACTGAGGCACTTGAAGCGGCTTTGGTTGCGGCTTATAAGAAGAATTTCAATTCAGCACAGAATGTGGCTGTAACAATCGACGGCGAAAAGGGCGGAGTAAAGGTTATGGCTCAGAAAACCGTTGTTGAGGAAGTAGAAGATGAATTTGAGCAGATTTGTCTGGATGATGCAAGAGCAATCAGCGGACATTATCAGGTGGGTGACATTGTAAATATTGAGGTTACTCCCAAGAACTTCGGAAGAATTGCGGCTATGACAGCAAAGCAGGTTGTAACCCAGAGACTCAGAGAAGCTGAAAGAGGCATAATATATAGCGAATACACAGAAAAGACAAACGATATAGTAACGGGTACAGTTGCAAGAATTGAGCGTGGAAACGTGTTTGTGGATATAGGTAAGCTTGAGGCTATTTTGCCTGTAAATGAACAGCCGCCCGGTGAAGAATATGAAGTACATCAGACAATCAAATGCTACGTAAGCGAAGTTAAAAACGGTACAAAGGGTACACAGATTGTTCTTTCAAGAACACATCCCGGACTTGTGAAAAAGCTGTTTGAAACAGAGGTGCCTGAAATAGCGGAAGGTATCGTTGAGATAAAGAGCGTTGCACGTGAGGGTGGTTCAAGAACAAAGATTGCGGTTTACTCAAAAGACCCGAATGTTGATCCTCAGGGTGCATGTATAGGTCCCAAGGGACTCAGAGTTCAGCATATCGGTGACGAACTCAGAAACGAAAAGATTGATATTGTAAAGTGGAGTGAAAATCCTGCTGAATTTATTGCGGAAAGCTTAAGTCCGTCAAAGGTTCTTTCTACAGAAATCAATGAAGAAGAAAAGAGCGCAAAGGTTAAGGTTCCCGAATATCAGCTTTCGCTTGCTATCGGTAAGTCGGGACAGAATGTACGCCTTGCGGCAAGACTGACAGGCTGGAAGATAGATATATCGGCAGAATAAGGAGAAAAAATGGCACATATACCTGTGAGAATGTGTGTGGCATGCCGCACAATGAAACCTCAGCATGAATTAATCCGTATTGTGAACAGTGAAAACGGTATCATGATTGATAAAAGCAAGAAGCTTTTCGGCAGAGGTGCATATATATGCCGTTGTGCAGACTGCGTGAGGATAGCGGCAAAGAAAAATATGCTTGCAAGGCATTTTAAGTGTAATGTTGATGCGGCAATTTATGCGGATGCGGAGGGATTGCTTGATGGATAAACTGCTGTCAATGGTAGGATTGGCAAGACGTGCCGGGAAAATATCGTCGGGGAGCGTCGGATGTGAACAGTCCATTAAGGGTAAAGTGGCAAAGCTTGTAATAATTGCCGCTGATGCATCAGATAATACAAAAAAGGCATTTACAAATACATGCAGTTATTATGATACAGAATGTATTGAATATGCCGATATGCAGTCGCTCGGGCAATGCATAGGCGCAGATGAGCGTGCCGTTGTTTCGGTAAACGACAAAAATTTTGCAAAAGCAATTTCAGATATATATAAAGCCAATCATACAGTGAATGTTGGAAAGGGTGATGAATAATATGGCAGAAACAATAAAACTCGGAGAAATTTCAAAACAGTTAAAAATAACAAATAAAGATTTAATCGCAAAGCTTGGCGAATACGGTATCGTATGTAAAAGTGCGGCTTCAACGCTTACGGAGGAACAGGTGAGCTTTGTATTTGATATTTATACTCAGATGCATGCAGAGAATGAAGCTGAGGTTGTGGCGGCAAGAGAGGCGGCTATAAAAGCACAAAAAGATGCACCGAAGCCTGAAAAGACAGAAGAAAAACCAGAAGAAAAGCCACAGGAACAGCCTGCTGCAGAGGAGAAAAATGCTCCTGAACAGAAAAAGGAAAAAGTGGTGAAGGAAAAGAAGAATGAGGAAGCTAAAAAGCCTGAAAAGAAAGCAGAAAAACTGCAGGCCAAGACTGAGGATACAGCTTCCGAAAAAACTCAGGAAAAAATAACTGAGAAAAAGCAGAAGCCGGCAAAGAAACAGGCTAAAAAGCAGTCGGGAACAAAAATTGACATCGAAAGTATGAAGAGCGAAAGTACAGAAGAAGAGTACATTGTAAAGACAGAGGAAAGAAAACGCCATGTTGATACACGTACATCAAACGTTGACCTTGACAAGATTGAGTCAAGCGAAAGAGTGGAAGACCTTGTTCCGGATAAAATCCGTGGAGTAGGAAAAGATAACGGTAAAAACAGAAAGAAGAACAGAAACTTCCAGGAAAATGCAGACCATAAGAAGAAGCCTGTACAGCAAAAGCCTAAAATGCAGATTCCTAAAAAGGTAATTACCGAAGTAGAAATTCCTGAAACAATCACAGTAGGTGAATTTGCACAGAAAATGGGTAAGCCGGGCGCTGAAGTGGTTAAGAAGCTGTTTATGCTCGGTGTTATGGCTACAATGAATCAGGCGATTGATTTTGATACGGCAGCGCTTATCGGTGATGATTTCGGTATCACTGTAAAGCAGGAGGTTGTTGTCACAAAAGAAGACCTTCTGTTTATGGATACTGAGGCAGAGGATAAGCCGGAAGATTTGATCCCACGTCCGCCGGTTGTTGTTGTAATGGGTCACGTTGACCATGGTAAGACTTCGTTGCTTGATGCAATCAGAAATGCAAATGTAACATCGACGGAAGCCGGCGGTATTACACAGCATATTGGTGCGTACAGTGTACAGCTAAACGGACGTGACATCACATTCCTTGACACACCGGGTCATGAAGCGTTCACGACAATGCGTGCAAGAGGTGCGCAGGTAACAGACGTTGCAATTCTTGTTGTTGCCGCAGATGACGGTATCATGCCACAGACGGTTGAAGCTATAAACCATGCAAAAGCCGCAGGTGTTACAATTATAGTTGCAATTAATAAGATTGATAAAGAGGGTGCAAACCCTGAAAGAATAAAGCAGTCACTTGTTGAATACGACCTTGTTCCCGAAGAATGGGGCGGCGATACTGTAATAGTTGAAGTATCAGCTAAGCAGAAAATCAACATTGACGGACTTCTTGAAATGGTACTTCTTGTTGCTGATATGCAGGAATTGAAAGCAAATCCGAACAGAACAGCTCACGGTACTGTAGTTGAAGCAAGAGTTGATAAGGGTAAGGGTCCTGTTGCTACAGTTCTTGTACAGAACGGTACACTTAAAGTCGGAGATATTATCATTGCCGGAACAGCTGTCGGAAGAGTACGTGCTATGGTTAACGACAAGGGTCGCCGTGTAAAGGTTGCAGGACCTTCAACACCGGTTGAAATTCAGGGCTTTGGCGAAGCACCGACAGGCGGTGATACACTTACTGTTGTATCAAATGAAAAGCTTGCACGTGATGTTGCTGAACAGAGAAAACAGGAAATGCAGGAAGATAAGTTCAATTCAGTTGTCAAGGTTTCGCTTGATAATCTGTTCTCACAGATTGATGAAGGCAACATGAAGGAGCTTAATGTAATCATAAAGGCTGACGTTCAGGGCTCGGTTGAAGCTGTAAAACAGTCTCTTGAAAAGCTTTCAAATGAAGAAGTAAGAGTACGTGCAATTCATGGCGGAGTAGGTGCTATTAATGAATCGGACGTTATGCTTGCTAATGCTTCAAATGCGATTATTGTCGGATTTAACGTACGTCCTGATGCGGGTGCTTTAAGTGCCGCACAGCGTCAGGAGGTAGATATAAGACTTTACCGTGTAATCTATCAGGCAATCGAGGAAATCGAAGCGGCAATGAAGGGTATGCTTGAACCTGAATTTGCAGAAAAAATGCTTGGTTATGCTGATGTACGTCAGACATTCAAGGTTTCTTCTGTCGGAACGATTGCCGGATGCTACGTTACACAGGGTAAGATTGTGCGTAATGCAGAAATCAGACTTGTGCGTGACGGTGTTATTGTTCACGAAGGTAAGATTGACAGTCTTAAGAGATTTAAGGATGACGCCAAGGAAGTCGGTGAAAACTTTGAATGCGGTATCGGTATTGAAGGCTTTAACGACATCAAGGAAGGCGATATAATTGAATGTTATATCATGGAAGAAATAGAAAGGTAATTTATGGCGAGAATTGATAAAATAAACGAAGAAGTACGCCGTGAACTTGCACAGATACTTCGTACGCTTAAAGATTCAAGAATACCTATGATGACAAGCGTGGTTTCGGTCAGTGTAACGAATGATCTTCGGTATGCGAAAGCATATATATCTGTAATGGGTGATGCGGAAGTGCAGAAAAAAGCCATGGAAGGCTTAAAAAGCGCCGCAGGCTATATCAGACGTGAAATAGGCCGTAAGATAGACCTCAGATATACTCCTGAATTTATATTTGAGCTTGACCATTCAATTGAGCATGGTGCTCATATTGAAGAGCTTTTAAGAAAGTTCAATACGGAATCACGATAACCGGAGGATGGTTTTATGCGTAAAGTGATTGAAAAAATCCAGAATGCACAGTCTGTTGCAATTATTCCGCATATAAATGAGGATGCGGATGCGTTGGGCTCATGCTTTGCATTTGCTTCAATAATGCGTAGAATGGGCAAGGAAGCTGTTGTGTATGTAAGTGAAGTCCCCGAAAAACGTATTGCGTTTATCGGGGAGGACTACGTTATTTATAATCCTGAAGAGGTGTATTCGCATGATTTGTGTGCATGCATTGACTGCGGAGATTTAAAGCGTATAGGCGACAGAGTAAAGCTGTTTAATGAGTGCGAAAATACAATAAATATTGACCACCACTTTACAAATACAAATTTTGCGCAGGCAAATTATGTTGATGCAAAAGCAGCTGCGGCAGGTGAAATTCTTTGTATGCTCTTTAAGGAAATGTGCGTTGAAATCACGAATGATGAGGCGGCATGCCTTTTCGGCGCAATATGCTCCGATACGGGCAGCTTTAAATATTCAAATGTGACTCCACGTACTATGCACATAGCGGCGGAGTTATTAGAACATGATTTTGACCATGCGGACATTGCAAGACGATTGTTTGATTGTGAGTCGGAAAAAAGCGCACTTATGCGTGCTGAGGTAACACAGGCAATTCACAGTTATCTGGGCGGACTTATAAGAGTTGTTACAGTGGGCGATGATATTTATGAAAAATATGATATTGCTGTAAAGGATGCGCCTAATTTTGTTGATATTCCGAGGTGTATTGACGGTACAGAGGTTGCAGTCTGCATAAAACCGCAAAACGGTCAGATACGTGTAAATTTACGCTCAAATAATTACTTTGACGTATCGGAAACAGCAGTTAAATTTGGCGGCGGAGGTCACGTACGTGCCGCAGGCTGTAATATAGATGCGAAAAATCTTTGCGAAGCGGAAAAAATGATTGTTTCTGCTTTGGAAAAGGATTTTAAAAAATATTGATTTCCCTATGGTTACGGGCAGAAAGGTTATAAAATGAATGGTATAATAGTTTTGGATAAACCGCAGGGAAAAACCTCGCATGACATGATAAATTTTATGCGTCGTATGACAGGTATACGGCGTATCGGGCATACAGGAACTCTCGATCCGATGGCGACGGGAGTTCTGCCTGTATGTATAGGAAGTGCAACAAAGGTTGCCGATATGCTTACGCTTTCGGATAAAGGCTACAGAACGGAATTTGTTCTTGGAATTACTACCGATACCGAGGATATAAGCGGAACTGTTCTGACACGTAATACGGTTAATGTAAGCCGTGATGAGATTGAAAAAACCGTTATGAGCTTTGTGGGTGAAATAGCTCAGATTCCGCCTATGTACAGTGCAATAAAGCAAAACGGAAAAAAACTCTACGAGCTTGCACGTCAGGGGATAGAAACCGAACGTGAAGAAAGAATTGTAAATATTCACTCGATTGATATTATGGACATTGATTTGGAAAAATCAACGGTGGCAATGGATGTTATTTGCTCAAAGGGTACATATATACGTACGCTTTGCTCTGATATAGGTAAAAAGCTTGGTACCGGAGCGTGTATGACCTCACTGAGACGTACTCTTACGGGTGCTTTTTCTCTTGAGGATGCATATACATGTGAGGAAATTGAAAATAATATTGATAAACTGGAAGATATGATACTTCCTGTAGATAAAATGTTTTTGGAGTATCCGTCAATTTATCTTAATGAAAAGCAGAAAAAAAGCATTGTAAACGGTGTACGTATGACGTGGCGTGATGGTGAGGAAGGTCAGTGCTACAGAATATATGACAGCGAAAAAGCTTTTTTATGCGTTTCAAGATGCGTTGACGGAAGATTACAGCTTGAAAAGTCCTTTTGGAATTAAACGTAAATCCCAATGGAGGAATAATTTTGAACATAATTGATAACAATGCAAAAGCTCTGTATGACGCTACTGCCGTTATACTGGGCGATTTTGACGGTTTGCACCGTGCGCATACTGCAATAATAGAAAAAGCAGTCCGTTATGCGAAAGAAAATGATTGTAAGGCAGGCGTGTTTTTGTTTGAGGAAAACACAAAAAAATTCCTTGAAAAGAAGCAACTGAGCCTTATAACGGATAATGAAGAAAAAAATCATATACTGAAAAAGCTCGGTGTGGATTTTATCTATAAGGTAAGATTTGACCGTGAGTTCAGCGAAAAAACTCCCGAAGATTTTGTTGCATACCTGAAGGATAAGCTTAGCATAAAAGCGGTTTTTTGCGGATATGACTACAGATTTGGTCATAAAGCGGCAGGTGATGCGTCCATGATGCAGAAAATGGGTAAAGAGCTTGGCTTTGATGTAAATATTATGCCTCAAATTACAATTGAGGGCTATACTGTTTCAAGCACATATATAAGGGAGCTTCTCGAAAATGGTGATATAAGAAAAGCCAATTTATTTTTAGGACGCAGATTTTCGCTTGGCGGTATTGTTGAGAGGGGACTCAGAAACGGCACAAAACTGGGATTTCCTACTGCAAATGTGAAATGCAATGATGAAATTGTAATTCCTATGTCGGGCGTTTATGCGGGATATTCTTATGTTAACGGCATAGAATATAAAAGTGTGATAAATGTAGGCAATAACCCTACATTTAATGCAAAAAGAATAACGGTGGAAAGTCATATTCTTGATTTTTGTGAGGATATTTATGATAAAAATATACGTGTTTCTTTTGTAGAAAGAATACGTGGAGATATAAAATTTAACAGTATTGATGAGCTTTCGGCACAGATAAATAACGATGCCTGTGAAGCTTACAGAATACTTGAAAAGGAGGAGCTTTAATGTTCACAAGTATTATTTTAGCAGCAGGAATGGGAACAAGAATGAAGTCCGAAAAGCCAAAGGTTATACATAAAATCTGCGGCAAGGAATTATGCCGATGGGTAGCTGAAAGCTCAAAAAAAGCGGGCGCAGAAACAGTCGTGTCTGTTATCGGGCATAAGGGTGAGCTTGTGCGGGAAGCTCTTGGTGATATGTGCGAATATGCTGTTCAGGCAGAACAAAAGGGAACAGGTCATGCGCTTGTTCAGGCTATTGACTATATTAAGGCGGCAAAAGAAAATGTGGTTGTGCTTACGGGTGATGCTCCGCTTATAAAATCGGAAACAATCGAAAATGCCATAAAGCATCACAGAGAAAACAGTAACGACATTACGGTTATCACAGCAATTCTTACCGAGCCTTCGGGATACGGAAGAATAGTCAGGGATGAAAACGGAAATGTTTTAAAAATAGTAGAACAAAAAGATGCCACAGATGCAGAAAAGGCAATATGCGAAGTGAATTCGGGTATGTATGTGTTTAACAGCACATCGCTTGCTGATGCACTTGGAAAGCTTACCCCAAACAATGCGCAGGGCGAATATTACCTTACCGACACCCTTGAAATACTTTTAAGTGAAGGTAAAAAAGCGGGCGCATATACTGTTTCGGATAATGATGAAATACGTGGTATAAATGACCGTATACAGCTTAGCGAAGCAGAGAAAATAATGCATAATAGAATTGTCCGTTATCATATGCTTAACGGTGTAACAATGCATTGTCCCGACAGTATCTATATTGAGGACGGTGTGGAAATCGGAAAAGACACCGAGATTGACCGTAATACAGAAATCCTTTCAGGTACAAAAATCGGCTCAAATTGCTATATAGGCATGGGAAGCCGTCTTGAAGGTGCGGTTATAGGCGACGGAGTTGAGGTTTTAAGCTCGTATATTCTTGAATCTGAAATCGGCAATAATACTCATGTAGGACCGTTTGCGTACGTGCGTCCTAACTGTAAGGTCGGAGAAAATGTCAAGGTCGGGGATTTTGTTGAGATTAAAAACTCCGTCATTGATGATAAAACAAAGATTTCACATCTTACCTATATTGGTGACAGTGATGTGGGCAAGAATGTCAATTTCGGATGCGGAACGGTTACTTGTAACTATGACGGCAAAAAGAAATTCCGCTCAACAATCGGCGATAATTCATTTGTCGGCTGTAACACAAATCTCGTTTCACCTGTTAATGTTGGCGCAAGGGCGTACATTGCGGCAGGCTCAACAATAACAGAGGATATTCCCGACGGAAGTATGTCGATAGCAAGAAGCCGACAGACCAATAAAATAGGCTGGGCAGACGAGAAGAAAAAATATTAATAAAAAAGCGTACAAAAGGGGACAGAGAAATCTGCCCTTTTTGGACGTTAAAAGGAAAGGCGGATAAAAGGTATGTATCTTGTAGTGGGTCTTGGAAATCCGGGAACACAGTATGAAATGACACGCCATAACATAGGCTTTCATACGATTGATTATATTGCGGATAAACTGAATGTAAAAGTAAAAAAATTAAAATACAAGGCACTCTACGGTGAGTGTGAGATTGCGGGTGAAAAGGTTTACCTTATAAAGCCTCAGACATACATGAATTTAAGCGGTGACAGCGTAGTTGAATTTTCACGTTTTTTTAAGGTTCCGGTAGAAAATATTATTGTTATAAGCGATGATATTTCGCTTGATACAGGCAGAATACGTGTTCGACCCAAGGGCAGTGCGGGCGGTCATAACGGACTAAAGTCAATTATTTATCAGCTAAACAGCGATGAATTCCCACGTGTAAAAATGGGTGTAGGTGCGCCAAAGCATGAGGACTACGACCTTGCTGATTTTGTTCTCGGGAGATTTACAAAGGATGAAATTCCCGTTATGGAGGAAGCAATCATAAAAGCTTCAAAGGCGGTTAATGAAATTATTAAAAACGGTGCACAGTCAGCAATGAATAAGTATAATTCAAGGTAAGGTTTTTTATGAATTTTTCGGACATTTTAAATAAATATCCTCCATATGCGAGGATTTGCGAAAATCTTAATAATACACCGATTTCGGTGTCGGGAGTAGTTGAGTCTGCACAGAGTCAGCTTATTTTTGCGCTTGCAAATAAGAATAATTCATCGGCAGTTGTTGTTACCTATAGCGATATGGAAGCACGTGCAATGTATTCAGACTTGTCATTTTACACTGATAATGCTGTGTATTTTCCATCAAAGGAATATGTGTTTTATAACATAGAGACATCGGCAAGAAGCAACGAAAATATTCGTCTGGCGGCAGTTGATAAGCTGATAAACAACGAAAACTGTATATTAGTTACAAGCGTGGATGCGCTTTTGCAATATACTGCCGACAAAACGGGTTTTGAGGAATTTGTTATTGAATTTAGGCTTGGTAAACGCTTTGAGTTGGAAAAACTTACGGAGCAGTTGATTGTAATGGGGTATACCCGTGAGGATATTGTAGAAGGTGAAGGACAGTTTTCTGTAAGAGGAGGCATTATTGATATATTTTCTCCAAACTACGAAAATCCGTTGCGAATTGAGTTTTTTGATGATGAAACTGATTCAATACGTGCTTTTGATGCATATTCACAGCGTTCACTTGAAAAAATGGAAACAGCACGTGTGATACCTGTAAAGGAAGCAATCATCACTTATGAAAAAAAGTCGGCAATAGTTGAAGAACTGCAAAAACGTATAAAATCAGAGCAACGCAAAAAAGCACCCGATGAAAGCTTTATCGAAAATGCAAAATCAGATATAGAAAGCTTTAATGAACGTCATTATTTTCCGTCGGTAGATAAGTATATTTCAATGATACAAGACGGAAAAATATCATCAGCACTTGATTTTATTGACAATAATTCTATAGTGTTTATTGTTGATTCAAAGAGAATTTCAGAGCGTGGCAAAACCTTTGAATGGGAAAAAGGTGAAATTATTTCCGAACTGAAAATGAAAGGAATAATAGGAAGTAAAAAGGAAGAGTTTTTTGTTTCGTATTCTGACTTTATATGCCGTGCAAAGGAAAAGAAGGTTATCGCTCTTGAAACGCTTTCGCATGCCAAAACAGATTTTGACTATAAGCTTCTTGAAAATTTCACAACAAAAACAACGGTGTCCTTCCATGGCAAAATAGATTATTTATATAATGATTTGGAAAGCTGGCAAAACGACGGCTATACCTCGGTTATACTTGCATCAACACGAGGCAGAAGTGAAAATCTGCAGGGTGTGCTTAAGGAAAAAGGCATTAAAGCCTCTATTTCGGATACCGATGAAATTAAAGAGGGAGCGACAACAGTTCTTCGTGGAAATATAAATAAAGGCTTTGAATATCCCGAAATAAAATTTGTACTTATAAGCGACCGTGAGATTTTTGAAACGAAAAAGAGCAGGCGTAAACGTCAGATTGATAATGCCAACCGTATTAAATCTTACAATGATATTAATGCGGGTGACTATGTTGTTCATGCTGCACACGGAATAGGTCAGTATATAGGTACACAGAAAATCACTGTTAATAATGTGACTAAGGATTATCTGAAAATTCAGTATAAGGGTACGGATGTTTTGTATGTCCCTATTGACCAATTAAATGTATTGTATAAATATGTCGGTAATGATACGGAACGTCAGATGAAGCTCAATAAGCTCGGCGGAAGCGACTGGAATAAAACCAAGCAAAAGGTTCGTAAAGCAACGGAGGACCTTGCACAAGGTCTTATTAAGCTTTATGCCGAAAGAGCAAATGCAAAGGGACATAGCTTCAGTGCCGATACACCGTGGCAAAGGGAATTTGAAGATACATTTGCGTATCAGGAGACAGAGGATCAGCTTCGCTCAATTGAGGAAGTGAAGCAGGATATGGAAAGCTCACGTCCTATGGACAGACTGCTGTGCGGTGATGTCGGTTTCGGAAAAACAGAGGTTGCCATACGTGCGGCGTTTAAGGCGGTGTGCGATTCAAAACAGGTTGCATATTTGTGTCCCACAACCGTGCTTGCAATGCAGCATTATGAAACATTTTTAAAGCGTATGGAGCATTTTCCGATAAAGGTTGAAATGCTTTCAAGATTCAGAACAGCCACACAACAGAAAAAAATACTCAAAAAGCTAAAGACCGGAGAAATTGATGTCGTAATCGGTACACATCGACTACTGTCAAAGGATATTGAATTTCGTGATCTGGGACTGCTTATAGTGGATGAGGAACAGAGGTTTGGTGTAGCACATAAAGAACGTCTTAAAGAAATGAAAAAAGATGTTGATGTTCTTACCATGACTGCAACACCTATTCCACGAACTTTGCATATGGCAATGACAAGCGTGCGTGATATGAGTGTGCTGACAGAACCGCCGAGAAATCGTTATCCCGTACAGACATATGTTCTTGAGGATAATCCCGTTGTCATCCTTGATGCTATCAGAAAAGAAGTTGCAAGGGGCGGACAGGTGTTTTATCTGCATAACCGTGTTCAGGGTATATATGGAAAAGCGCAGTGGATTCAGTCGCAGTTTCCTGATATAAATGTGGCGGTGGGTCATGGCAAAATGAACGAAGAAGAGCTTGAAGAGATAATGTATGATATGGTAAACGGCAAAACTGATGTGCTTGTATGTACCACAATTATCGAAACAGGACTCGATATTCCCAATGCCAATACTATTATAATTGAAAATGCGGATAAAATGGGACTCGCACAGCTCTATCAGCTAAGAGGACGTGTCGGACGTTCAAATCGTGCGGCGTATGCATATCTTACGTATCATGCAAATGGGATTTTGTCGGATGTGGCATCAAAACGTTTACGGGCGGTAAAGGAGTTTACTGAGTTTGGTTCAGGATTTAAAATCGCAATGCGTGACCTTGAAATCAGAGGTGCGGGGAATATTTTGGGTGCACAGCAGCATGGACATATGGACAGTGTCGGTTATGATATGTACTGCAAAATTCTACAGGAAAGTATAAACGAAGCACAGGGCATAAAGACACCGTCCGAAACGGGTGTAAGCATTGATATAAATGTGAATGCATATTTGCCTGAAAGCTATATTGAAAATCATAATCAGCGAATTGATATGTATAAAAGAATTGCGGCAATAGAGTCTGATGAAGATAAATTTGAAATAGAAGACGAGCTTATTGACCGCTTTGGTGATATTCCCAAGAGCGTACAGAATATAATAGATGTTGCGGCTTTAAAAATCATAGCATCGGATTGCGGTGTGTATGAAATTACACAGCCGGGAAAAGTATTACAGCTAAAATTTGTTGAGGATAAGATAGATGCCAAAACGGTTTTCGAGCTTGATAAGCTTTATCCTAAGAAAATGAAAAT
>JAXJRQ010000218.1:0-4176 GCA_036310525.1 Clostridia bacterium | reverse complement strand
CGCCTACGGCGCCAGCCCCCTTTACACAAAGGGGCCTTCCGCTCGATTGTTTGCACTTGTAAAAATCATCCTCATAAATTACAATTTAGCAAGTACAAAAATATAGTTCTTGACAATTATTCCAAAATGTGATATAATTAAATTAAACAAACATATGTTTGTATGCGCATTATGCCGTATTCATTAATTTCAACAATGGAGGTACAATGAATATAAATTTTAATGTATACGGACAAAAGCTGATATGCCGCAACAGCGGAGAAACGAGTGTTGTTGTGGAAGGCAGTGAAAATTTTCTCACATGTGTGTTTGAATTTTGCGAAGAATGGGACGGTCTTTACCGTGCTGCGCTGTTTCTTGCCGAAGGCGAAACTGTACCCGTTGTCGCTGTTATTGACAGCGAAGGTAAATGCAAGGTGCCGGACATCATCGCATATAAAGGCGGCACTTGTCAGATAGCAGTTGTAGGCGGAAGCAGTGAGGATTTTATCGAAAGCACCGATAGCGAGGGCGTTTCGGGAAATATCGTTATTACCACAAGCATATACACGCTATGCTTTGATAAAACGATACGCTTTACGGAAACAGCCGCTGATGAAACAACACCCAATCCTCTTGTTGAAATACTCTCAAAGCTTGATGCCGTGCAGTCAAAGCTTGATGGTATGCAAACAAAGGATTTTATTATTACGAGTACATCGCATATTTTTGATAATACTATTGTCTTATATGATATAGGAGTACCGTATATTGAAGTTAAAAAAGCATTTGAAGAAGGAAAAAACGTATGGCTTTGTATAACAGAGCTTTCCATGAGAGACACCAACACAAGGATAAAACTACCGCTTGTGGCTGTTAGTGATGAGATGGCATTATTTTCTATTGTGGACCATGAAGGTGCGCCGATTACCTTTTTTTGCAGAGCGTCTGATAACTACTGGATAGGTCAGCGAACTCCGCATTTACCGAAAAAAAACTTTGACGAATATCTCGAATCCATGTGGGATTTTGACACAAGAATACGAGCTATTGAAGCAAAGCTTGGCATGTAAAGAAAAACGGAATTTGCAAAACGCAAATTCCGTTTTTTAATTTATTTTCAGCTTAAAAATATAAACCCCAGAATTGCAAGAAGAAGCTTATCGTCACAATTATTCATGAGCAGAATAAAAATTATGACAATAAGTATTATATCGTCCTTGTAATCCTTGTTTAGTGTTTTTGCCTCAGTCGAATGCGGTTTCTCACACACAGCCTCCGGAGGAGCGGGCTTTATTTCTTTATGCACCAGAGGCTCAGGCATATTATTCACACTATAGCTTCGATACATCCTTTATCCCTCCTGATTATTCAATATATTTGACAGCTTGGTAAATCCGAGAAGCTTGATTGCGCTGTCAATGGATTCCTGCCGCTCGGCACGCATATACGGCCGCAGTGATGAAAGCAGATTAATTCTCGGATCATCTGAGCTGTCCATAAGACCTGAGAGCATATTTTTCATCTGCAAAAGCGACTCGGCGCTAAGCTGCGGCTTTGATTCGGATTCGTTGGAGGAGCTGTTTGAAATCGCCGATATTATATCGCTTATCTTCCCCTCTGCATCGTTTCCGAGCAGACCCTTTAATGTATCCAGTGCGTCAGACATTTTTTCTACCTCCTTCATATTAATCTACATTATTTTGCCGTAATGCGGCTGTTTGTCATAGCTTTTTAAGTATATTTATTATCTCGGCGGCGTTTATACCTGCGCTTTTTTTCTTTATTTCCTCAGGATTAATCGCCGAAAACTCCTTCATGAGTTTTTCCTTGTCCATATCCGAAATTTTTGAAGCAAGATTTTTTCCGTTTGCTGAATTTAAGAAATCGTTGATTTCCTTAAGCTGCTGAGTATTGAAATTTTTCAGAATATTCTGTAAATCAGGTTTCATTTCTTTCCCTCCTGTGAATCTTCGTCAATATATAATTATGTTTCGTCTTATATTATATGCCCATATGACCGAAAAAGAGCATGTACCCAAATATATGCCAATATAACCGCCAAAAAGCGTGTGACGGGTAAATATTTTGTGGATTTTTCCGTTTTTTTGTATCTCGTGTTGTGTTTAGTAAAAAATAGGTATATAATATATAGGTACGAAAAGGAATTATTTTAAAACACGGAAGGTAATGGTGTTGTATGGTAAAAAGAGAAAATATACGAAATATAGCAATAATTGCGCACGTTGACCACGGCAAAACAACTCTTGTCGACGCAATGCTTGCGCAGAGCGGAACATTTCGTGAGAATGAAGCTGTCGAGGAAAGAGTAATGGACTCAAACGACCTCGAACGTGAAAGAGGTATCACAATACTTGCAAAAAACACTTCTCTTTATTATAAGGATGTAAAAATAAATATTATAGACACTCCCGGTCATGCCGATTTCGGCGGTGAAGTGGAGCGTGGTCTTGAAATGGTAGACGGCGTATTGCTTCTTGTTGATGCATTTGAGGGCTGTATGCCTCAGACGAGATTTGTTTTGTCAAAGGCGCTTGCACTTGACCTTAAACCTGTTATTGTGGTTAACAAGGTGGACAGACCTAATGCCCGCCCTTATGAAGTTGTTGACGAGGTTCTTGATTTGTTTATAGACCTCGGCGCTACAGAGGAACAGCTCGATACACCCGTAATCTATGCTTCGGGACGTGACGGCTGGGCGACTGCGGAATATAATCCCGAACAGCCAAAAGACGACCTCAAGGATTTGTTTGAGCTGATTTTATCCGCTATTCCGTGTCCGCAGTGCGAGGACGATGCACCGTTCCAGATGCTTGTGTCAAACATAGACTATGACGAGTATACAGGAAGAATAGCTGTGGGAAAAATACAGCGCGGAAGTGTTAAAACGGGAATGTCGCTTTCAATCTGCAAGCCGAACGGAAAAATTATGCACGCAAAAGCAACAAAGCTGTATGCGTTTGAAGGTCTTACACGTGCAACCGTTGAAGAGGCAGGCGCAGGCGATGTGGTTGCAATTTCGGGTATTGCCGACATCAATATCGGCGAAACGGTCTGCGATGCCAATAACCCTGAACCGCTTCCGTTCGTGAAGATAGACGACCCTGTTTTGTCGATGACTTTCAGTGTAAATGATAGTCCGTTTGCAGGAAAAGAAGGTAAATTTGTCACCTCACGTCACTTGCGTGAGAGACTTTTCAGGGAGCTTGATTCAAATGTCAGCCTGCATGTGAGCGAGACGGATTCCACGGAATCGTTTGTGGTTTCGGGCAGAGGCGAATTGCATTTGTCGGTGCTTATTGAAAATATGCGCCGTGAGGGATATGAATTTCAGGTTTCAAACCCCGTTGTTATTTTCAAGAGTATAGACGGACAAAAATGTGAGCCGATAGAACGCCTTACGGTTGATGTACCCGATGAGTGTACAGGTGTGGTTATGGATACCGTAATTCAGCGTATGGGCGAAATGACAAACATGACCCCGACAGCTCAGAATTATACAAGACTTGAATTTCTTATTCCGTCAAGAGGTCTTATAGGCTTTAGAAGCGAAATCCTTACAGCTACCAAGGGAACGGCAGTAGTGAACAGTATTCTTGAATGTTATGAGCCTGTCAGGGGCGAGTACAGAGGACGCTCGAGAGGTGCGCTTGTTGCATGGGAAGAGGGCGAAACAATCACGTATGGTCTGTATAATGCGCAGGAAAGAGGTAAACTGTTCTTAGGTCCTAACGTAAGAGTTTATGAGGGAATGATTGTGGGTGAAAGCTCAAGGCTTGAGGATATAACGGTTAATGTCTGCAAGAAAAAGCACGCAACCAATACACGTGCTTCGGGTTCGGATGATGCTTTAAAGCTTGTTCCGCCGAAAATCCTTTCACTTGAGGAATGTCTTGACTTCCTCGCAGAGGACGAGCTTTTGGAGGTTACTCCCGAAAATCTCAGATTGAGAAAACGTATATTGAAAACCGACTTGCGCGGAAAAGCCGCTGCAAAGAAAAAGAATATGTAAAAAAACGGACAATACCTGATACGGGTATTGTCCGTTTTTGGTAAACAGTTAAATTGTAATTTATAGGGGTGTTTTGCGTTTGTGATTGTAGGGGAGGGTCTCTGTGCCCTCCCGTAATATATTTGTGCACGGGAGGGGATGGAACCCCTCCCCTACGGTGGGAT
>JAXJRQ010000217.1:0-1568 GCA_036310525.1 Clostridia bacterium | reverse complement strand
TATATAATCTGCATTTTTCAGTAATTCTTCCTGACATTCGGGATGTGCAAGCACAAGTGCGTCCGGATATTTTTCCTGAAGTCTTGCAAGCTCGCTTATCTCAAAGAAATGATGTATCGGACAATATCCGTCATTTATTATAATATTTTTGTCCTTAACATGCTTTTTCACATAACTTCCGAGGTTTCTGTCAGGAATAAAGAATATATTTTTATTCGGCAGACGATTTACAATCTTCATTGCATTTGCTGATGTTACGCACACATCACTCATGCGCTTCAATTCTGCCGTAGAATTTATATAACACACAACCGCAAGGTCGTCATACTTTTCACGCATTTCCTTTATCTTTTCTTTAGTTGCCATATGCGCCATCGGGCAGTCGGCACTTAAATCGGGCATAATGACTTTTTTATTGGGATTAAGAATTTTTGCACTCTCACCCATAAACGCCACACCGCAAAAAACAATTATATCTGCATTACTGCTTTTTGCAACCTTTGCAAGATAAAACGAATCCCCTACATAATCCGCAACGCTCTGTATTTCATCTGTAGTGTAATAATGTGCAAGTATTACAGCGTTTTTTTCTGCTTTAAGCCTCTTAATTTCTGCTATAGGATTATCCATTTTTCTCCCCCCTTGTTTCTAACATTATACAACAAAAACTTTACACCTGTCAACACAGGTGTAAAGTTTTTGTGAACTATGCCATAAATATGACTTACTTATGCGGTTTTTGTAGTATTATTTTTTTAAATCATTCATTTAAGCAATCGGTATTGTCAAAACTGCCGATTCAAGATTTTCACATTTCGCATAAACCTTCAAATCCCCTGCATCTTTACCCGTCTGCACTGCAACAGTAATACGCCCGGCATACATTTTGCGTTCATTAAAATGCGGAGGCACATGGTCTGTATCTGCGGAACCTGTACCAATAATTCTGCCAAGCTTATTACAGTTGAAAAATATTGTTGGCTGAGCATCAGGAACCTCATTTCCGTTTTCGTCAACGCAATAACAGCTTATTATTGCCACATCTTTTCCGTTTGCCGTCACACTGTTGTCAAGCTTCATCATAAGCTTCTTAGCACTACCCGTAGTTGTTCTTTCCTGAGTGCAAATTGTTTTTCCGTCAATTCTTGCTTCTACACGTATTGTACCTTCCTCATACTTTACCATCCACTCGCCATGAGTACAGTTTCTTGTATCACATATGCCCTGTGATTTTCCGTTAAGATACAATTCCGCCTCATCACAGTTTGTATACGCAAACACCTTTATTTCTTCACCTTCACGGCCTTTAAAATTCCAGTGCGGCATCAGATGCACCATAGGCTCATCCACCCAATGGGACTTATTCTGATAAAACGCATCCTTCTTTTGCAAAAACATATCAATTGCACCCGATTGTGAACAAAGCCTTGGCCAGACGGTTTCTCCTCTATGTTCAAACGCAATCCATTGATAGCTTCCTGCTACCCATTCACGTTCCGCCACAAACTGCCAGTTTTTCTCACGCCCACAGAACCAATTGGTTGTATCCTTATCATACGCACCATAAT
>JAXJRQ010000216.1:0-6885 GCA_036310525.1 Clostridia bacterium | reverse complement strand
CCCCTACAATCACAAACGCAAAACACCCCTATAAATTACAATTTATAAATTCGGACAAAAAACATACAAAAACAGTTGAAATTTTAACAACCATATTGACAATATTTTTTTATAATTGTATAATGAAAATAAGCAAAATTTTAGCAGTAAGGAGAATGAAAGATGGATAAAAAATTATATAATTTTATAGTAGAAAGAGAACATCATAAATATAGAAAAGATTATCCCGAATATGCAAATATATCGGAAGAATATGCAAAGGAAGGACTTTCACCAAAGGAAAGAATGGCAAGGAGATTTGAGCTTTTATCAAAGCTTGAAACTCCCGTTATTCTTGAGGGTGAAAAGATATGCTTTATTCGTACTGTAAAGAATATTCCTGATTGCTTTACCGAAGACGAATGGAAGGAAATCAAAAAAGAGCATCACGTGCATGAGCTTGGTTATTTGTCGAATATGTCACCTGATTATGAGGGTACAATTGCTGACGGTCTTTTGAAGAGACGTGAAAGTGCGGACGAATACGGAAAGCGTATAATTGACGCAATAATTGACCTTGCGGACAGATACAAGGCAGAAGCCGAAAAACAGGGAAGAGATGACATTGCAAAAACTCTTGAAAGAGTGCCCAGATACGGTGCGACAAATTTAAGAGAAGCATTGCAGTTTTTCAGAATAATCCATTATTCATTGTGGCTTGAGGGTAACTACCATAATACAGCCGGAAGATTTGATAAGGATATGTATCCGTATTTCAAGGCAGACATGGAAAACGGCGTGTACACACGTGAAACAGCGCTTGAGCTTATCGAGGACTTTTTCCTCAACTTCAACAAGGACAGCGATATGTACGCAGGCGTTCAGCAGGGTGACAACGGTCAGAGTATGGTGCTCGGCGGTATTGACGAAAACGGCAATGAGGTGTTCAGTGAGCTTTCAGAGCTTTGTCTTATCGCAAGTAAAAACCTCCTCATGATTGACCCCAAAATCAATATCCGTGTCAGCAAGAACACACCTATGCGTGTTTATGAGCTGGGCAGTGAGCTTACAAAAGTAGGTCTGGGCTTCCCTCAGTATTTGAATGACGATGTAATTATTGAGGGACTTTTAAAGCTCGGCTATGAATTGGAGGATGCACGCAACTATGCGGTTGCGGCATGTTGGGAAATGATTATCCCGAAGGTGGGCGCAGATGTGCCTAATATAGGTGCGCTTTCATATCCGAAGGTGATTGACGAGTGTCTGCACAACGACCTTGAAAACTGTGCAACATATGAGGAATTTGAAGCTTGCGTAAAGGCGCAGATAAAGAAAGAGTGTGACGTTATCTGTAACAGCGTGAACAATCTGTGGTTTGTGCCGTCGCCGTTTATGAATGTTGTGTATAAGACCAACGTTTACGAGGGTGGTAAGTACAATAACTTCGGTATACACGGTACGGGTATTGCCACAGCTGCAGACTCACTTGCCGCAATCAGAAAGTATATATATGAAGAAAAATCAATCAGCGCAAAGACAATGATTGAAGCTGTAGACAGCGATTTTAGCGTACATAGTGAGATTTTACCGATTTTAAGAAACGAATCACCCAAAATGGGTAACAATGAAGAGCTTCCCGATTCGGCGGCTGTAATGCTTCTTGATGCATTTGCAGACAGCCTTAAGGGACGCACAAACTGCCGTGGCGGAAAATTCCGTGCAGGAACAGGCTCGGCGATGTTCTATTTGTGGCATGCGAATGAAATCGGAGCTTCGCCCGACGGAAGAAGAAAGGGCGAACCGTTCGGAACAAACTTCTCGGCAAGCTTGTTCGCAAAAATCAACGGACCTATTTCCGTTATCAAATCATTTGCAAAGCCGCATTTTGAAAATGCAATCAATGGCGGACCTTTAACGCTGGAATTTGCAAGCTCAATGTTTACGGGTGATGAAGCAATCAAGAAGATTGCCGCACTTGTAAAAGCGTACATGGACATGGGCGGACATGAGCTGCAGCTTAATGCAGTAAATACCGACCTTATGCACGAGGCTCAGGCAAATCCCGATAAGTACAGACAGCTTGTAGTAAGAATCTGGGGATGGAGTGCATACTTTGTAGAGCTTGACAAGGAATTTCAGGATCATGTTATAAGACGTCAGCAGTATGCTGTTTAATTAACGGAGGTAAGATTATGTCTTTGGAGGGTGTAATCTTTGACATAAAAGAATTTTCAATTCATGATGGTCCGGGAGGGCGGATAACAGTTTTTCTTAAAGGCTGTCCGCTTCGGTGCAAATGGTGTCATAATCCCGAGGGTCTGAAGGTTCGTAAACAATTAATGTATAAGAGCAGTCTTTGTGTACACTGCGGTGCCTGCGCACTGCAGTGTACTCATGAGGAATGCAAGCCTTTTGGGCGTTGTATTCATGCATGTGCAAACCGATGCCTGAGTGTTTCGGGCGAAACCGTTACCGCAAAGGCGCTGGCGGATAAAATTCTTGATAGTGCGGATTTTTTGTCCATGCTTGATGGCGGTGTTACCATTTCAGGCGGTGAGCCGATGCTGCAGAGTGAATTTGTCTGCGAACTGGCAGACAGACTTTCTTCCATGCATAAGGCAATTCAGACAAGCGGTTATACAGATTTGTCAACCTATAAAAAGGTAATTGATAAATTCGATTATATAATGCAGGACATAAAGCTTGCCGATGAAAAACTGCACATGCAGTATACGGGAGTAAGCAACAAAAAAATTCTTGCAAATATTGAATATTTAAAAGCGAGCAACAAACAGTTTGTCTTTAGAGTACCGCTTATTCCCGATATAACCGACACCGAAGAAAATTTAAAGGCAATATCTGAAATTGCAGGGGATTGTCCGGTGGAGCTGTTATCATATAATCCGCTTGCAGGTGCAAAGTACGAAATGCTTGGCGAAAAATATACACTTGACGGACGTGAAAACAGAAACGAGGATTTTACAAAATACTTCAAAAATGCAAAAATGGGGTAAGTGTGCTATTTTTGTTGATTGGAGTTTAAAAAGTAAGTAGTTATTTTAAAAAATGACTATTGAAGTGAAAAAATAATTATGATACAATGCACATGATAAACAACAAAGGAGGAATATTATCATGCCAATGATAGATATGCCATTAGAAAAACTAAAAGAATACAAAGGAATCAATCCCAGACCGGCGGATTTTGATAAATACTGGGACGAATCAATTGCTGAAATGAACGCACTTGACCCTGAGGTTACAACTACACCGTCGTATTTTACATCGCCTGTTGCAGATTGCTACGACATGTACTATACAGGTATAGGCGGTGCAAGAATTTATGCAAAGCTATTAAAGCCGAAGAACATAAGCGGAAAATGTCCCGCAGTATTGAGCTTCCACGGCTATAACGGCAAAAGTGCTGACTGGGATAAGTATCTGCACTGGGCAGCTTCGGGATTTGTAGTTGCGGCTATGGATTGCCGTGGTCAGGGCGGAAAATCAGTCGATGTCGGCGGAAATACAGGTAAAACAACAGCAGGTCATATCATAAGAGGTATCAATGACGACCCCAAGACGTTGCTATTCAGAAACATATTCCTTGATACTGCAGAGCTTGCGAAGATTGTCATGGAAATGGACGAGGTTGACGAAACAAAGGTGGGTGCATATGGCGGAAGTCAGGGTGGTGCGCTTACGATTGCCTGCAGTGCGCTCGAACAGAGAATTAGACGCTCAGCTCCCGTATTCCCGTTTTTGTGCGACTATAAGCGTGTATGGGAAATGGATATGGCTGAACGTGCATATGCAGAGCTCAAGACATTCTTCAGAGATCAGGATCCCCGACATGAAAGAGAGGACGAAATCTTCACACAGCTTGGTTATATTGATTTGCAGTTCCTTGCTCCGAGAATTAAAGCAAAGCTCAAGATGTTTACGGGTCTTATGGATAATGTGTGTCCTCCGTCAACTCAGTTTGCGGCATATAATAAGATGACATGTGAAAGAGATATGGTAATTTATCCCGATTTCGGTCATGAGGGACTTCCTCAGGCAGATGAAATGACATATCACTTTATGCTTGAAATGCTTTAATAGTGAGAAAGGAAATATAATGAAAACTATAAATGTACTTTCAATCGGAAACAGCTTCAGTCAGGACGCACAGCGTTATCTGCACGAGCTAGCAAAGAGCGAGGGCGTAAATATTCATCGTGATACATTCCATGCAAGCCTTGGACTTGGCCGTTTTATACTTGCGCTTGTGTGGTATAAATATATGACGGGAAACAGTATTGATAATGTTTCATTCAATAATTTTGACGAGCCTGTAAGCGAAGAAGAATACAAAATTGCAATAGATTCGGTAAATAAAGTATTTAATCAATAATAAAACATGAGGTTACATATGTAACCTCATGTTTTATTGTTTTACAACCTGTGAAATCAGATTATATTCATTTGTGAGAATTGTATCAATGCCCATTTCGAGGAATTTTTGTGCTTCTTCCTCCTCATCGGCAAAAAAGACGTTGCATTTAATTCCGTTTGCATGTGCCTTATCTATCATTTCCTGATTGAAATACGGCTTAAATAGCTGAACCTTTTGAGCACCAAGTTCAATCGCACGGTCGACAATTTCCCATGGTCTTTCGTCAAGGTGTCCCACGCATATTTCTATGTCGGGTGCATATTCCTTGAACTGCTTAACCACACCGTCATGTGAAATCATGAAATACACATATTTTGCACAGTCGTATCTGCGTATTAAGGCAACAATTTTTCTCATTGTTTTATCGTCATATACATCAGAGAGTGTTTTTACATGTATGTTCATAATAACGTGTCCCGCAAATTTTTTGAGAATATCTTCAAAAAGCACTATCTTAAGTCCCTTGAATTTCTCACTGAATTTTGAGCCGAAATCAAGCTTTTTCAACTCATCGTATGTATGCTCGTAAATTTTGCCATGACCATTGCTTACTCTGTCGAGGGTGTCGTCATGACATGAAACGATTTCTCCGTCCTTCGTCGGCCACAAATCAAATTCTATCTCATCCGTACCGAGGGCTATTGCCGCACCGAAAGCGGGCATACTGTTTTCGGGTGCAACAGTGCTGAAGCCTCTGTGAGCGCAAATTCTTGGGTAGGAAAGCTGTTCGTTGTTTTTGATTATTGCACTGCCTGCGGGTCGATATTGCCACGGCTTTCTGCCAAACTCAATATATTCATAGTGAGGTGCATCGGGATTTCCGAAGCCTGCAGGCTTTAAGTATTTTTCTTTCGGGTCAAATTCTGCACATCCGATACCAAATTTACCGTACATGTTTTCAAGAACCTTGCCCGTGGGCGAAACAATCATGCTTGCACCGCAGATTTTGGAGTTTTCATCAAAGCTCACCGATGAACGGATAACGTATGCGTTTGTGTTGTATGCAAGGTGTCTGCACATGATTTCTATTGCATCATGGCTGTCACTTCTTTGCAGTGAACAGCCTATGATTATGTCTACGTTGTTGCGTGCGATGTTTGCATACGCCTCATAGAAATAGAAATCATAGCAGGTCAGAAATGCATATCTCAAACCGTCCGATTCGAGTATGTACGGCTCGGAAAATTCAAAAGTGTAGTCACTGTCAAGCTTCAACACATTCAATTCAAGCGGAGGCAGATGCTTTTTAAAATATTTGCCGATAAGCTCTCCGTTTTTGTTATAGCAGTATGTAGTGTTTCTGTATCCCGTTTCTTCCTTTGATAAAGCATTAACAAATACATTTGCCTTGCATCGCTTTGCTGTTTCAATACATTTATCAAGCAAAGTGTCTATATATTTATTGTGATAAAACAGCGTTTCTTCAAGCGTCGATGTTGCACACGGTACATCGCTGTATTCGGGCAGAACAATAATATCTGCCGACTCGTCACATTCGTCAAGCTTTTTTAGCTTAAAATCAAAGTATTCATCAGAAAAACTCACATCATTTGAATACGGTGGCTGTATAACAATTGCCTTCATTTTTTATACCTCAGTCTTTTTTAAAATAGTATATCACCCCAAAAAGTAAGAGTCAATACATGAGCTAAGTAAAACCATTAAACAAAATAAAAATAAGTCTTGAAAATATCAATATAAAATATTACAATAAAAGTATACAGATTATTTTGGAGGGATTGATATGTTTTTTGCCGGTTTTCAGAAACTGACACTGTTGGATTATCCGGGTAAGGTTGCCTGTATACTTTTTACGAACGGCTGTAATTTTCGCTGTCCGTTCTGCCATAATGCATCGCTTGTAAGGGCGCAGGACGGTGCGGATATTTCCGATGATGAGGTCCTGGAATTTTTAAAAAAGCGTCAGGGTATTTTGGAGGGCGTATGTATATCGGGCGGTGAACCGCTTATTCATAATGAATTAAAAGACTTTATCAGAGAAGTTAAAAAGCTCGGCTATCCCGTAAAGCTTGATACCAACGGAAGTTTCCCCCAAAAGCTAAGAGAGCTTATCGGGGAAGGACTCGTGGATTACGTGGCAATGGACATTAAAAATTCCTTTGAAAAATATAACGAAACCACGGGCATAAGTACAGATATTGACAGTATAAAGGAAAGTATAGAAATTCTCATAAACGGAAATATTGATTATGAATTCAGAACAACGCTGGTGAGTGGCTTTCATACACCCAAAGACATGCAGAGCATAGGTGAAATGATAAAAGGTACAAAAAAATATTATCTGCAAAATTTTGCGGATTCGGGAGATATATTGTGTCCGGGACTTGCGCCGCTTGGTAAGGACGAGATGGAATTAATGAAAAAAACAGCTGAAAAATACGTCTCCGTTACACAAATAAGAGGTATATGAATAAATTATTACAAATAGATAGCAAAACACAATATATTGT
>JAXJRQ010000215.1:0-9134 GCA_036310525.1 Clostridia bacterium | reverse complement strand
GTTGTGTGCATGGTAAAAAAATGCATATTTTACACTTATATATTATTGTTTGTCCGGGCATTTTTTGCGTTGCGGACGGAAAGGCGAGGGAAGGTCATGGAAGATATTTTAAAGATACTTGATAAGGAGCAGGGCAATGTATCACTTGAAAAGATAGCCCAGATGCTTGGTAAAGGAATAGATGAGGTTGCGGAAAAAATCGAAGAGATGGAACGCAATAATATAATTGTCGGCTACAAAACAATTGTAAACTGGGATAAAACTGACTGCGAAAAGGTAACTGCGCTTATCGAATTGCGCATTACACCGCAAAGAGGTCAGGGCTTTGACAAGGTTGCCGAGAGAATATTCAAATATCCCCAGGTAAGGTCGTTGTATCTGATGTCGGGTGCGTATGATCTGGCGGTTACTGTTTCAGGTAAAACCATGAAAGAGGTTGCATTGTTTGTTGCACAGAAGCTTGCGCCTATGGATTCAATCATATCAACAGCAACTCATTTCGTACTTAAAAAATACAAAGAGGAAGGAATTGTATTCGAAGACGATGAAAAGGATACAAGACAGGTAATTACATTATGATAAATCTTGATAATCTGATTTCACCGGTAGTTGATGCACTGCCACCATCGGGTATACGTAAATTCTTTGATCTTGCCGCAGAAATGGATGATGTAATTTCGCTTGGCGTGGGTGAACCTGATTTTACGACACCGTGGACAATAAGAGAAGCAGGTATATATTCGCTTGAAAAGGGACGCACGCACTATACTGCAAATGCAGGTCTTTTAGAGCTTCGTGAGGAAATCTGCAGATATACACAGAGAAAATATAATGTCAGTTATAATACAAACGAAGTGCTTGTAACTGTCGGCGGAAGTGAGGCTATTGATGCGTTCTTTAGATGCGTTATAAAGCCGGGCGATGAGGTTCTTATTCCTGAACCGAGCTTTGTTTGTTATCGTCCGCTGACAATTATGGCAGGCGGAGTCCCCGTTACGATTGAAACAAAGGAAGAAGATAATTTCAGACTCCTTCCCGAACAGCTCAGGGAAAAAATAACCGATAAAACAAAGGCTCTTGTTCTTCCGTATCCGAATAATCCTACAGGCGGCGTTATGTCGAAAGAGGATTTAGAGGCGATTGCCGAAGTGCTTAAGGATACTAATATACTTGTGCTTTCAGATGAAATTTATTCAGAGCTTCACTACGGCAAGGAAAAGCATACTGCCTTTTCTGCAATAGACGGCATGCAGGAAAGAACAATTCTTGTAAACGGCTTTTCAAAGGCGTTCGCTATGACAGGCTGGCGTCTTGGTTATGCAATGGGACCTGAGAGAATTATAAAGCTTATGACAAAGGTTCATCAGTATGCAATTATGTCATCACCTACAACAAGTCAGTTTGCGGCAATTGAAGCTTTAAGAAGCTGCGATGATGATGTAGCTGAAATGGTTCAGGAATATAACTACCGCAGACGTTACATAGTAGACGGATTCAGAGCAATGGGGCTTTCGTGCTTTGAACCGCTTGGTGCATTTTACGTATTTCCGTGTATAAAGTCCACAGGCATGACGAGTGAAGAATTCTGTAACAGACTTCTTCAAGAGGAGCATGTGGCGGTTGTTCCGGGAAATGCGTTCGGGTCAAGCGGTGAAGGCTTTGTGCGTTGCTCTTATGCGTATTCTATTGAAAACATAGAAGAAGCACTTGTCAGAATCGGGCGCTTCGTAGAAAAATACAGATAATTGTTTAGAAGGTGACTTTTTTGAAGAGATATTGGAAATATATACGTCCGTTTCTGGCGTTTTTCATTCTCGGTCCGGTATTGATGCTGAGTGAAGTGGGCGGAGAAATCGTTCTCCCTTCGATTATGGCTAAGATGATAGATGTAGGCGTGATGGAAAATGCGGGCAGTGCATATATAATTACGCAGGCATTTAAAATGCTCGGCTGTATTTGTCTTATGATAGTAGGCGGACTTGGCGGTCATTATTTTTCGGTAAAGGCGTCTGTGTATTTTAGTGCTGCGTTGAGAAATGACGTATTCAGAAAGGTGCAGAGCTTTTCGTTCAAGGATATTGATAAATTTTCCACGGGTTCACTGGTTACACGACTTACCAATGATATTACTCAGGTGCAGAACATGGTGCGTATGATTCTTATTATGGCTATGCGTTCACCGGGTATGCTTGTTGGCGGTGTTATCATGGCATGTCGCATAAATTTAAGACTCGCAGTTGTTCTTGCAGTGGTGATACCTCTGTTATTCGGAACGATTTTTACACTTTTGAAGATTGCATTTCCTCGTTTTGGAATCATGCAGAAAAAGCTTGATGCACTCAATTCAAGCATACAGGAAAACATCACAAATGTGCGTGTGGTTAAATCGTTTGTACGTGAAGAATTTGAGGTAGGAAAATTTGATGCATCAAACAGCGACCTTATGAATTCTGCACTTCGTGCAATGCGCATTGTAATTACAACAATGCCGGTAATGACGCTTGCAATGAATATCACAACACTTGTAGTTGTGTGGATGGGCGGGAATTTTGTTATAAACGGAAGCATGGATGTCGGAAATCTTACGGCATTTACCACATATATTGTACAGATTCTTATGTCGCTTATGATGGTTTCGATGCTTATTCTTCAGGGCTCAAGAGCGGCGGCATCTGCAAAACGAATAGCTGAAGTGCTTGATACAACAAGCGACCTTACGGATGAAAACAGTACAAATAAAGAAAAAACAGTTGAAAACGGAAATATTGAATTTAAAAATGTCAGCTTCAAATACTATGAAAACCGTGATGAAAAAATTCTTGATGATATTTCATTTACAATAGAGTCGGGGCAGATTGTGGGCATTGTCGGTACGACGGGTTCAGGAAAAACCTCGCTTGTTCAGCTTATTCCACGTTTGTATGATACCACTGAGGGCGATGTTTTTGTTGACGGAGTGAATGTTCGTGATTACAGCCTGAAAAATTTACGTGACGGAGTAGGTATGGTACTTCAGAAGAATGTGTTGTTTTCAGGAACGATTGAGGAAAACTTGCGCTGGGGCGACGAAGATGCTACCGATGAAGAAATCAGAGCAGCGGCAGATGCGGCACAGGCTGATGCATTTATTAATAATTTTACAGATGGCTACAAAATGGAGCTTGGTCAGGGCGGAGTGAATGTATCGGGCGGTCAGAAGCAGAGATTGTGTATTGCACGTGCGCTTTTGAAAAAACCGAAAATTCTTATTCTTGATGACTCCACAAGTGCGGTGGACACAGCCACAGAAGCTAAAATACGTGAGGCATTCCGTACTTCGCTTAAGGACACAACAAAAATTATTATCGCACAGAGAATTTCGTCTGTCATAGATGCCGACAAAATCCTCGTGCTCGATAACGGAAGACTTACGGGCGTAGGTACACATGAAGAGCTTATAAAGACTAACGACGAATATAAAGAAATTTATTATTCGCAGATTGACAAGGAGGTGTCTTAATAATGCCACCGATGGGACCTCCGGGCGGCGGACGAGGCCGCTATGTTGAAAAATCAAAGCCTAAGCAGACTAAAGCAACTATTAAAAGGCTGTTTAATTATATCAAAAACGACAGATACAGAATTGCAGTGGCGTTTATATGCGTGCTTATAAGTGCATTCACAAACCTTGCAGGTTCGTATATGTTAAGACCAATAATAAATAACCTCATTGAAGATATTTCGGCGGCTGAAAAAATTGCAGGACTTGCAAGAGGTGTCGGAATGATGGCGCTTGTTTATGCGTTTGGAATAGGTGCAAACTATTGTCAGTCACGAATAATGATAAGTGTTTCACAAAAGGCACTAAAGAACATACGTAATGATTTGTTCTGCAAGCTTCAAAAGCTTCCTGTACGCTTTTTTGACACTCATTCGACGGGCGATGTCATGAGCCGTTTCACTAATGATGTGGATACGGTCGGAGAAATGCTTAATTCAACACTTATTCAGATTTTTTCGGGTTGCATAACGCTTATTGGTACACTCGCACTTATGCTTTATACAAATGCAGTGCTTACTGTTATAACCGTTATTATGGTACCGCTTATGTTCTTTGTAGGAACAAAGATTGCATCAAGATCTAGAAAATACTTCAAAAATCAGCAGATTTCGCTTGGTAAGGTGAACGGTTATATAGAAGAAACCGTCACGGGTCAAAAGGTTGTTAAAGTCTTTAACCATGAGGATAAAGCAATTGAAGAATTTTCAATGCTGAATGCTGAATTGAAGCAAAATCAGGTAAAAGCGCAGTTCAACGGCGGCATAATGGGTCCGAGCATGAATGCATTAAATCAGGTAAACTACACACTTACATCATGTGTCGGTGCGATAATTGCATTCTGGAGCAGAGCCGGAAAATCTCTTCCGTTTTCTGCGATTGATGTGGGCGGACTGGCTGTTTTCGTAAACTTTTCACGTCAGTTCTCACGTCCTATTAACGAGCTTTCACATCAGCTTACAACTGTTATGTCAGCGCTTGCGGGTGCAGAGCGTGTATTTGATGTGATGGATACTGAGCCTGAAATTGAAAACGGTAAAAATCTTGATATAAAAATCAAGGGTGATGTTGTGGTTGATAATGTTACTTTTGGTTACACAAAAGAAAAAGTTATATTAAAAAACGTTTCGGTTTATGCGCATCCCGGTCAGAAAATAGCTCTTGTGGGTTCAACGGGTGCAGGCAAAACAACTATAACAAACCTTATCACTCGTTTTTATGACGTGGATGAGGGGAAAATCACTATTGACGGTGTGGATATACGTGATATTAACCGTAACTGCCTGAGGAAAAATATTGCAATGGTACTTCAGGACACGCATTTGTTTACGGGTACGGTTATGGAAAATATCCGTTACGGACGTCTTGATGCAACCGATGAAGAAGTAATGGCGGCTGCAAAAACAGCCAATGCACATAGCTTTATCAAAAATATGTCAGACGGCTATAATACTGTTTTAAAAGGCGATGGTTCAAACCTTTCTCAGGGACAGCGTCAGCTTATAAACATTGCCCGTGCCGCATTGTCAAAAGCGCCGATACTTGTTCTTGACGAGGCGACAAGCTCTGTCGATACAAGAACCGAAAAGCAGATAAACGAAGGTATGGACGCTTTAATGCAGAACAGAACAACCTTTGTGATTGCGCATCGTCTTTCAACTGTACGAAATGCCAACGCAATTATGGTGCTTGAAAACGGCGAAATAGTTGAAAGAGGCACGCATGAAGAGCTTTTAGAACAAAAAGGCAGATATTTTGAACTATATACAGGCTTAAAAGAGCTTGATTAACAATAAATTTTACGAAAGGAGAAACATATGAAGGTATATCAGCTTATATATACCTCGGTGCAGCATAGCCTGTCCGACAGTGAACTCGGATTATCAAATCAGCCGGGACTTCGGGTTTATTCCTGCTCACAGGGTATAACAAAAGAAAATATCGGGGAAATAGTGAAGTTTTCAAATTACCGTCTTCCGAAAAATGATAAAACCGAGTATTCGGAAATCATAGGCGACCCGCAGATTCCGTCCAAATTCCCCAAAACCTTCCGTACGCTTCGTCTTGCTGACGGAAGATATGCTGCTTTGCAAGCAGTATATTCGGGTGTTGATTATCAGGGACAACCCGGAAACTTCTTTGCGCATGCACTGGTATTTGATGAATTTGAGGAGGATTTCTTCCCTGAAGCATATTTTGACAATTCAGCCTTTAAAACATATCTGACAACCGAGGAGGCGGAAAAAGAGCTTGTGCTTTATCTGCCGTCCATGGACGATATAAAACCTGAGGAACGTGTACAAAAGGAAATAGAAGAATTTATAATAAATCATAAAAAAGAGCTTTCGTATTTAATCGAAAAAGCACTTGAAACTCTTACTTCGGGAACAATCAAGAATATATGCATTGCAACGGGGAGTGAGGAAGTAACCTCGAAATATCTTGTCGCTTTAAAATGGCTGTTACCACGTGATATTAGCGTGAATACGGGCATTTCGACATATAATGTCTATATTCCGTCCGATTCTCAAAAGCAGATTATTTTTAACGGTACAATAAAGGGCAAGAACAACATCACAAAGCAGGCAGTGGAAACACGTGAAACCTGCCTGTACATAGACATGGAAACAACAGACTTTTCGCAGACGGAAGAAAATCTTGTTCTTAAGTTCTCATTAAATAAGCTTCGTGAGGAATATAAAAAATATAAAATAACCTCCGTAATGCAGTTTAATGACTGGCTCGCCCTTACTCATGACATTAATGAGCCGGGACTTGGCTCAAGATTGCTTAATCTGAAATCATCGGGTGGTGCGGAAGCGTTCAGAAATAAATTCCTTGAGATTTATAACGATATTGATAATCCTTCGTATGATAATGTGCGTTTCGAGGTAATAAAGGTAGCATACGATAATATTGGTGATATTCCCGAAAAAAGCGCAGAGATTACAAAGCGATACATTGACATATGCGTGGACAAGCTGTGTCAGGGTGAAAGCTATGATATAGTATCGCTCTTTGACAGCAATTGTGACAGGCATGAACGTGCAGAGCAGATAAAGGGCAGTATACCTGAATATATGCAAAAAATAAAAGCTCATAAAGACGAAACGGGCGAGAAAAACAGCCGTATACTTTTGTCGATGCTTGCAGAGGTTAAGCACGGATTGGAAATTTCAACATGGAAGGAATTATTCAATTCGGATAAAGAGCTTTTAACAATATTTGTGGAGCTTGCTTCCGTAATTATCACAGGCTATGGAATGGAGGCTTTCACTCCTCCTGATACTTGGACACAGACCGATATGGACGAGATTGTAGTCTATTTTGATTCTTCAACCCGTGATGAAAAAATCAAGGACAGCTGTTTTAAATACATCTACAATCATGACGAAACAGACTGGGAGCAATATGGAATTATACTGACAAAACACAGAAAAACAATCGGTGAGCATGAAATTGACATGAAAAAAATCAAGCGTATGCTTGCAAAGGTTGGCTACATACCATATCAGAGAAATAAATATACTGATTTGAGACGTGATGTGCGTGAGGATATGAATAGCAGCAGAACACCGCTTCTGCTTACAAGAGTGCTTGACGCATATTATGCATGGACGGCGGATTTCTCAAATCAGGTTCAGTCGGAAAAATCGGCTAAAAAGCTCAGAAATCTTATTCTGGAATTAAAAAAGACTCAAAAGCCGTGTTACGATTTTGTTATCCCTAAGCTTGCACTTGAGATAATTGAGTCATACGGTCATTATCACGAAACGATAATTGATACTGAAACAGTACCTCAAAACTTCTGGAACTGGTTTGTGCTCGGATTTGAGCATTGTGACGGCGATGAGGACAAAATGCTAAATTATACAAGAATTTATGAAGCCAATAAACGTAAATTACTTAGAACGCCGTATTCAAAGCGTTTGAGAGAAGTATTCAAAGGTGTTGAACAATAAAATACTGCCTGTGATGTCAGCTCACATATGCACAGGGGAATGATTAATTGTGAGCAGAAAGGTTATGATTAAAATGAATATATTGAAAAAAAGAATTTTTGCCGCTGTATTTGCTTCGGCTATAATAATCTCAAACGCAATGTGCGTGCTTGCAGCATCACCACAGCCTGCAACTGCACGTCCCAGACCCGGCACAAGCTCATCAGCTGTGACAGAAACTACAGCTGCATCGTCTGAGTCGGATAAGGACGAAAAGAAGGATGAAGAAAAGGACGAAAAAACTACAAAAGTAACTACGTCTTCAAGCTCGAAAGCTTCATCATCAAAGGCTTCGGAAAGTGAAGATACTGATGAGGAAGATACAAAGAATGAAGATACGAAGAACACAAAAATCAATGTATCAACAGTTGCACCTGCGGCAGAAACACCTGCTCCAATGGCGGCTGTATCGGAAAAGAAGTATACAACTAAGGGCGGAGCGTTCGGATGGTTTATACTGTCGGTTATCGTGAATGCAGTTTTAAGCTTTGCAATTGCCAATAGATTTTATAAGATGTCAAAGAAGGATAACCATATTGCATCGGAAATACGTGCTCTAAGACGTGATGTTGAGGAGAGATTTGCTTCAACCGTTAACGGCTTTTATGAACAGGAAACCGATATGGTAAATCAGAATGATGATTATTCATCAGAGCTTGACGGCATCAAGATGAAGGAAAGAGTTGTTGAACGTGATGAAACTGCTGAAGAAATCTTCAGAAAATGGGAAAGTGACCTTGCAAATCAGCGTATACAGAAGCGTGCTGAAATTCGTGCGAATATAAAGCCGAGAAGCGAGGAAGAGGCAGAAGCGGAAGAAATGTATTCACGTACAAAGTCATATCAGCCAAGACGTCAGAGTGATGAGGATTTGTATATGGAAGAAGATGACGACCTCGATTATGAAGACTACGAAGAAGAGGAAGAAGGCAGATTTGCCACTTTCAAAAACAAGGCTAAAGAATTTATAACCGACGTTTTTCCGCTTAAAGAGGACTGATAAAAAGGTGTGAGCAATGCCGAGTGTTCTTAAGGACACTAAGTAGAAATACGGGCATTGCGAGGTAAGAAGATGAGGAAAACTCAGTAAAATGGGTTTTCCTCTTTTCTTTTTTATCCGCACATTCATCAAAGTAAATGCCTTCTGATAAAATGAAGATACCAAATTTGAAGGAGGCGTAAAGCTATGAAAGAAAAGATTATTGAAAACGGAATTGAGTATGTAAGAGATGGTGATTACTACATACCAAATCTGAAAGTACCCGAAGGAAAATACAATATCGGCAAGTATGGCAGGCTGCACTCAATATTTATTAAAGAAAACCGACCTTGCCTATACTCAATGAAAATGCTCAACGGAACTTGGCTTGCCTATCTTGAAGAGATTGACACAACCGCAAAAGAAATGGTTGATAAGATTGTCAAAGATATGGCAGTCAAACAAGGTATTACTGAAGAACTAAAAGCAAAAGACCAAATGGCTTGGGTTGGTGCAATGAACAACATAAAGCATTCCGCAGAAGAAATTGTATTACGAGAATTTGTATGTTCTATGGAGGTGCGAAAATGAGTTTTCTTGACGAATTATATTACGG
>JAXJRQ010000214.1:0-3436 GCA_036310525.1 Clostridia bacterium | reverse complement strand
TATGTGACCTTATCGGGATTTTTCTTGTTATGAATATATCGTGGAATCTGATCCATAGGTCCCGGACGATAGAGCGAAATTCCGGCGATAACGTCTTCAATTGTGTCAGGCTTAAGTTCAGTCATGAACGACTGCATACCTGCGCTTTCCATCTGAAAAACACCGTCCGTATTTCCCGATGAAATCAGGTCAAATACTTCTTTTCTGTCGTATTCAATATTGTCCATATCAAGCTTTATACCACGATTTTTTTCAATAATTGAAACGGCATTTTCTATAACTGTAAGGTTTCTGAGTCCGAGAAAATCCATTTTTAAAAGACCCAGACTCTCAACCGTATCCTTTGTAAACTGCGTGGTGATAAAGTTTTCTTTATTAAGCGTAAGCGGCAGATAATTCACTATCGGCTCGCTTGTAATAACTACACCTGCAGCATGCGTTGAAGCATGACGAGGCAGTCCTTCAAGAGCCTTTGAAACATCAATAAGCTCTTTGATTGCGCTGTCATTATCATACATCGTCTTTAGTTCATTCGATAAATCAAGTGCCTTTTCAATTGTCATTTTGAGGTCATTCGGGATAAGCTTTGCAACCTTATCCACCTCGGAATAAGGCATACTAAGCGCACGGCCAACATCACGTATTGCAAGCTTTGCTTTCATTGTACCGAAGGTTACAATCTGCGCAACCTGCTTTTCGCCGTACTTTGATACAACATAATCTATAACCTTCTGTCTGCCCTCAGGAGCAAAGTCAATATCAATATCGGGCATACTTACACGCTCGGGATTTAAAAATCTTTCAAAAATCAAGCTATATTTAATCGGGTCAATTGATGTTATTCCAAGGCAATACGAAACAATACTTCCTGCGGCACTTCCACGTCCCGGTCCGACCATAACACCATTATCACGTGCATACTGAATAAAATCACTTACAATCAGGAAATAGTCCACAAATCCCATGTTTCTGATGACGCCAAGCTCGTATTCAAGACGTTCCTTAAGCTCATCACCGGGATTTTCATATTTACTGTTAAGTCCGCTGTAGCAAAGCTCCTTTAAGTATTCAAAAGCATCCTTTCCGTCGGGTACGTCAAATGACGGTAAATGCTGTGAATCAAAATCAAATTCCACATTGCAACGCTCTGCAATTTTACCCGTATTTTCAATCGCTTTAGGTGCATACGAAAACAAAGCCGACATTTCCTCCGGCGATTTTATATAAAATTCCTCTGTTTCAAAGCTCATTCTGTTCGGGTCATTGACCGTTTTTTCCATCTGAATACACATCAGCACGTCCTGATAGCGTGCATCCTCTTTTTTGAGGTAATGTACGTCATTTGTTGCAACAAGACCCGCTCCCGTTTCCTTGCTGAGCTTTATAAGTTCAGGAATAATCTTTTTTTGCTCGGCAATTCCATGGTCCTGAATTTCGATGAAATAATTATCCTTTCCCATTACGGAAATATATTTTTGGGCAACCTCTTTTGCTCTTTCATACTCACCGTTTAAAACAAGCTTAGGAACTTCACCGGCAAGGCAGGCACTAAGCGCAATTATACCCTCATGATGCTCCTTTAAAAGCTCAAAATCAATTCTCGGCTTATAATAAAAGCCTTCCACATGCCCCATACTCACAAGATAAATCAAATTCTGATACCCTACCTGATTTTCGGCAAGCAAAATAAGATGGCTTGTGTGGTTATCAATATCATGAATTTTTTCAAAACGGCTTCTTGGTGCCATGTACACCTCACAGCCGATAACGGGATGTATTCCCTGTGCTTTACACTCACGCCAAAAATCGGCAACACCATACATGCTGCCGTGGTCCGTTATCGCACAAGAATCCATACCAAGCTCTTTAACTCTCGAAACAAGCTTTTTGATACTCGCTTCACCGTCGAGAAGACTGTATTCGGTATGTGTATGAAGATGGCAAAAGCTCATTTTCTACCTCCGTTTTATCCGTTGTTTTTATCCATACCCTCCGCAATTTCAATTATACGGTTAAGTCTGTGATTTACACCTGACTTACCAATAGGAGGATTAGTCATTTCTCCGAGTTCCTTTAAGCTCACATCGGGATTTTCCTCACGCAGGTTTCCGATTTCTCTCAAAACCTCGGGAAGCTTTTCCCATGTTCCGCTTTTTTTAATAGTTTTAATAGCCTGCATGTGCTTTGATGAAGCTTTTGCAGACTTGTCCATATTTGCATTTTCACAGTTGACACGTCGATTTATATCATTACGCATCTGTTTTTCAACCTGAATTGTAAACATTTCAAGTGCACCGTTATCAGCGCCTATATATCCGAGAATATCGGCAATCTGTTCACATTCTTTAATATATACGATTTCTTTGCTTTTACGATGTGTAATTTTTGCACCGAAACCCTCTTTTGCGAGAATATCGCATAAAAGCTGTGCTTCGTCGGTATTTTTTGTTGAAAACTCCATATGATAACTTTTAGCAGGGTCACTGATAGAACCGCCGCCAAGAAAAGCACCTCGCACAAATGAAGCACTGCAGCAGGCAAACGGCATTAAATTTTCCTGTTCAAGGTATTCGTTTATATTTTCAACACTGTTTATATCGTTAATTACTATCATATATGAGCGTGCACGCTTTACAAATTCCGCATTTATGCCAAACACCTCACAAATACTGCCGCATATGCGCTTAACTACGTCCTCGCTCTCGGTGAGAAATTTCACCTCGCCTTTTCCTGCTGCACCCGTAAATCTGAGCATACCCGCAAGCTCTGCGGTACGGCATCCGGCACAATCAAATTCCGTTTTACATAATCTGCTTTTTATATCCGATGAAAAAGACATCCGTACGCTCCTTTTTCCTAAGTATTATCTGCCGGCAAAATACATTATTATTCTTGCCAGCTTCATAAAATTATGTCTGATTTTTTCGTTCTTGACCAACACAAAATTATCCTCTAAAACCACAGTTCTGCTATAGAGATTTTCTGTATCGGGGTTAACCGGATATGCATTCTGCAATGCATATTTTTCCGAAAGACCCGCCGGAAGCAGTGAAGTATTTAAAATTACTGCATCTGCAATGCCCTTATAGGAATATTTTTCAATCTCATCAAGGTGCTTCGAGGCACTGTAGCCGTCGGTTTCTCCCGGTTGAGTCATGATATTGGTTACATATATTTTTTTAGCCTTGCTTTTATGTATTGCATCACAAACGCCGTCCACAAGAAGGTTCGGAATTATACTTGTATACAAGCTTCCGGGACCTATTACAATCACATCCGCCTCACCTATTGCCTTTATAACTCCGCTGACAGGTTCAGGCTTTTCTGGTGTCATATAAATTTCCTTTATACCCTTATTTTCACCCTCACGGTACGTACCGATATTGGATTCGCCCTCAACAAAAGTACCATCCTCCAAAACAGCACTTAACACAAC
>JAXJRQ010000213.1:0-27262 GCA_036310525.1 Clostridia bacterium | reverse complement strand
GGATTTAATGGTAAATCACTTGTTTTTGATATGACAAACCGTAACAGCGGATTCGTTATTGAAGAAACAACCACCTCTGTCGGAGTTGATAACGTCAGCACACCGGAAGCCACACCAATTATATCCGAGGTACCGGTGACACCCAGTACACCGGAAACAGTTAAAAGTACTGTTACTGAGTCTCAAAAGCCAGACAAGAAAACAGCTGCTGCTGTAAAAACTACAACTCCAACCGCAAAACCGGTTGTATCACCGAGTATCACTGCAAAGCCGTCAAATACGGTAAATCCGATTTCGTCAGAAACATCTAAACCGGAAGTAAAAGAGCCTACGGTTGAAATCAAAACACAGCCAACACCGACTGCAAAAGCAGAACCGGATGTCATTACAGAAACCCCTGCTACAGAAGCACCATATACTTTACAGAGGGATGGATACCATGTTTCTGAAGAAGAACCTGTTGCGGTTGCATCAGCACAGGCAACACCTGTGAATGACATTGCAAAAGGTTATTCGGTTGCAAGCACAAAGGAACAGTTAGCGTTAGGTGTATATACTCCTATTGACAGAAACGGTAACCCTACAGATTATGATGTGAACACAGGCGGCGTAATAGCAGATTCACCTACAGTTGACTCTATTCTGGTATCGTCGGAGGACGAAGCCGTTGTAAGGGATTTGATAAGCAGATATATTACAGGAAATTACGGCATGTATTATATGTCAACAGAAGATAAGCTCAACAAATTCTTTGAAGAGCTCGACAAAGCCGGTATTAGCTACGAAAAATTCCTGCATAGCAGTACAAATAAGATAAGCTTTAAGCTTGTTATAATTTCATAAAAGAGTTGTTTATGGCAATATAAGCAACTCTTTTTTTGTGATGGTTATGTTTTGTAATTAAAAAGAAAACTAATTTTCATATAAATGACTATAAAAAGCGGTTAAAATATAGTATAATAAGAAATAATAGGCGAATTTTGCAAAAAGGAGTGATACCGTGGCTTTGAATAAAGTTAATTTAGCAATTAATTCACGAATGTATACAGTTGTTTCGGAGGAAAGTCCCGAATACATGGCAAAGCTTTGTGAACATATAAACAATAAAATAAAAATGGTGCTGAAAAACGGCAAAAATGTTATGGGTGAAAGACCTATTGTTTTAGCTGCTCTCAATATATGCGATGAATATTATAAATTAGCCGAACCCAAACCGGGTTCAGACGGACATGACGGCAGAATTGCCAATTTACAGGAAGAAGTTAAAAAGCTTAAAATAGAAAATCACAGTTTAAAACAGGAGCTTGAAGAAGCTCAGTCTGCTCAGGTTACTATGGCAGAAACAGAGGCTATTGCAAAAAGCATGAAAATGCAGAACGACCTTGACGAAGCTTATACACAAATCAAATTTCTCGAAGGTCAGATACGCAGAATGGAAGAAAAAGTTGAGTATGTAAAAAAGCAGTATCAGAGACGTGAAGACGATTTATTTGATATGCTTGATTCAAAAAAACATGGCAACTCTTGAACTATTAGCACCGGCAGGCGGTGAAGCGGCGCTTCGTGCGGCAGTTCAGTCAGGTGCAGATGCTGTTTATCTTGGCGGTCCGGAGTTCAGCGCCAGAAGAGGTGCGGATAACTTTTCTGTAGATGATATTAAACGTTATGCCGATTATTGTCATCTTTATGGCGTAGATGTTCATGTAGCGGTTAATACATTAATAAAGGAAAAAGAAATTCCCGCATTGATAGATTACGTTTACACTCTTAATAATGCAGGAGTTGACGCATTGATTATACAGGACATCGGTGCCGCTGAAATAATACATGAAATACTTCCTGATATGACTCTTCATGCAAGCACGCAGATGACAGTTACAAGTCTTGAAGGTGTGAAATATCTTGAAAAAATGGGTTTTTCAAGGGTAGTACTTGCAAGGGAATTATCATGTGATGAAATTAAATATATATGCGATAACACTGATGTAGAAATCGAGGTTTTTGCGCATGGCGCAATCTGCATGTCTTATTCGGGACAATGTCTTATGTCAAGCATTCTTGGCGGCAGGAGCGGAAACAGAGGCTGTTGCGCACAACCATGCAGACTTCCGTATTGTATTACAGATGGAAATTCCGAAACGGGAACAAAATATTTTTTAAGCCCTAAAGATATGGCGCTTGTAGAAAACCTCAATGAGCTAAAGCAAATCGGTGTTAAATCCTTAAAAATAGAAGGAAGACTTAAACGTGCCGAATATGTAAGCACCGTAGTAGGAATATACAGAAAATATCTGGATAACTTAAACGATAAAGCTTCATTACAGGATATACAGGCATTAACCGACGCTTTTTCCCGTTCAGGATTTACCAACGGGTATTTTACGGGAAAACTCGGTAAAAATATGATGAGTCATGTTATACCGGGAAATAATTCAGAAAATAGCTTTACAAAAGAAGCACTTGCGAGATGTGCCGATAATGCAAATTTCAGAAAAATTCCAATAGGCATCATTGCTTCCATGCCTGAAAGTGCACCGTTAGAAATAACAATATACGACTTTGATAATAATTATATAACGGTAAGCGGAGAAGTTTGCTCAGAAAAGGCCTTAAATAAGCCGCTTGATGAAGAACGATTAAAGGAACAACTCTCAAAGCTTGGGAATACACCGTTTATTGTAAACGAAATAACAGTTTCCGTTGATGAAGGTATTACAATACCTGTTAAAGAGATCAATTACGTAAGACGTATTGCTGTTGATAGGCTTATTGAAACAAGAATGTTTCGTGAAAAAGGAAGAGTTGGCAAAATCGAAAAATCGCCATTAAAAAAGTCATCGGATAGCAAACAAATATTAGTTGTTCAGGTAAATGATGACGAGCAATTAAAAGCAGCCTTAAATAATGGAATTGACGTTATTTATGCATCGGAAAGAGTAAGAAAAATATCAAATTCGGCTACTTTTATAACAAAGATGCCTGATATTTTTGACAAAACCGGTACAAAAAATGATTCTGTATTAGTCTCATCTACTGCTGCGTTAGAATTTTATAAAGACAAAAAGCTCTATGGTGATTTCAGACTTAATATATTTAACTCATTCAGTGCAAATCATTTTAAGAGTTTTGAAGCTGTTACGATTTCTCCGGAACTCAATATCGGCGAAATCAGAGCGCTTATTAAAAATACAGAGGTTAGCACTGAATTGATTGCATATGGTCATTTACCGCTTATGCTGATGCATAATTGTCCATTAAAAGCAGCAGGAAAATGCCAGAACGGTAAACGGACATTCAAATTAAAAGACAGAAAAAATCAGGAGTTTGGCATAATGTGTCAGGAAAATTGTAATGTGGTGCTTTTAAACTCAAAGCCTATTTATATGGCAGACAAGTTGAATGATTTACTTGATACGGGAGTAAATCGTATACGACTGATGTTTACAACAGAGTCATATGCAGAATGCGACAGAATTATTAAAGAATATAAAAAAGCATTTGCGGGCGAAAAAGTACATGCGCCTGCTGAAAATACGTTCACCCGAGGACATTATTATCGTGGTGTACAATAAATTTATGAGGTAATTTGAAGTGAACAGATTTATACTTGCATCACAATCACCACGCAGAAAAGAACTTTTGGCATCAATAGGTCTTGATTTTGAAGTGATTGTGTCAGATGCCGACGAAAGTGTTGTTTCAAAAGAAAACACACCGGTCAACGTATATGTGCAGGAGCTTGCACTCATTAAAGCAGCAACGAGCGCAAAACAAGTTTTAAAAGATAAAAATGCAATCATAATTTCAGCTGACACAATTGTTGTACTTGACGGTAAAATTCTCGGTAAACCAAAAAACGAAGATGATGCTTTTGATATGTTGAAAAGTCTTAGCGGTAGAACTCATGAGGTTTATACCGGCTACTGTGTAATGCGTATAAAGGACGGATACACAGTATGTAACAGCATTAAAACCGAAGTTACATTTAAAACCATCAGCGACGATAAGATTTTACGATATATAAGAACCTCCGAGCCTATGGATAAAGCCGGTGCATACGGTATTCAGGGAATCGGCGGTATGTTGGTTGAAAAAATTGAGGGTGATTATGCAAATGTTGTAGGTTTACCCACTTCAGCACTGGCTGATACTTTGGAAAAAGAATTTGAAATCAATCTTATTTAAAGGAGAACAATATGAGAATATTTGCAAGAGATATAGCGATTGACCTTGGAACAGCAAATACTATTGTATATGTACGAGGAAAGGGGATAATTCTGCGTGAGCCTTCTGTTGTGGCTATTGATAAATATACCGGAAAGGTTCTTGCTGTAGGTAATGCGGCGAATGAAATGATAGGCAGAACACCCGAAAATATTATTGCTGTCCGTCCGATGAAGGATGGCGTCATTGCCGACTTTGATATTACTCAGGCAATGATAAGAAGCTTTATGAAGGATGCACGTAAAAATCTGATGAAACCCAGAGTAGTTGTATGTATTCCTTCGGGGATAACTGAAGTCGAACGCCGTGCGGTGGAAGAAGCAGTAATGCAAGCAGGCGCAAGAGATGTTGCGCTCATTGAAGAGCCGATGGCAGCAGCTATTGGTGCAGGTCTTGCAGTTGATGAACCTCACGGAAATATGATTGTTGATATTGGCGGCGGAACTACGGAAGTAGCTGTAATTTCGCTTGGTGGAATAGTAACCTCAAAATCAATAAGAATTGCCGGTGATGCACTTGACAGTGCAATAGTAAATTACTTAAAAAAAGAACATTCTATAAATATCGGCGAACATATGGCAGAGGAAATTAAATTATCAATTGCATCTGCGTATGAGGATGATGAAGAAAAAACATTTGAGGTCAAGGGAAGGGATATAACAACAGGACTTCCCAAAACAACTCAGATAAAAGAAGGCGAAATACGTATAGCAATAAGCGAAAATATCACTGAAATGCTTGAAGCAATAAAATATGTGCTTGAAAATACGCCTCCTGAACTTGCAGCTGATATTATGGACACCGGAATGGTGCTTACGGGTGGCGGTGCTCTTATAAAAGGTCTCGACAGACTTATTACAGAAACAACTAAAATACCGACACACATAGCGGAATATCCGCTTGATTGTGTTGCAATAGGAACAGGTAAGTCGATTTCAAAGATTAAAGAAATACTTGCTCAATCAAAGAGATAAAAGGTGTAGTTATGTTTTTTTTGAAGAAAAAAGGTATTAAAGCTGTGGTTGTAGCAGTGTGCTTCGTACTGTTGTTTTACTTTATAACACATTTCATAGGCGCAAACCCGGTTTCTAAAACAATTAAATCTGTTTTTCTTCCTTTTGCACGAGGAGTATCTTATGTTTCATATAAAGTATCTTCTTTCAGGGATTTTCTTTGGGAAATGGATGCATATAAAAAACAAAATGATGAGCTTATTAAGCGTGTAAATGAACTTGAATTACAGAATAAAAGCACAGAACAGTACAGAAATGAGAACGAAAAACTTCACCGCTTACTTGAACTTCAGGATAGTATGACGGAATATACCTCGCTTGCCGCAAAGGTTGTTGCGTATTCTGCAAACAACTGGTACGATACTCTTGAAATTGACAAAGGAGCATTAAACGGCATATCTGTAGGTAATTGCGTTGTTACGGATGCAGGAGTTGTAGGCTCGGTTATTGAGGTTGGTCCTAATTGGGCTACCGTTTCTTCTGTAATAAATCCTGATTCAGCTATTGGTATTCGTTTAAGCAGAACAGACAGTCTCGGTCTTGTAGAGGGTGATGCCGCAGTATTCGGGAACGGACTTTGTAAGCTCTCATTTCTTGACAGAAACTCAAATGTAATTGTCGGGGATTTGCTTGAGACGTCAGGTTCAGGAGGTATATATCCTCCCGGATTACTTGTAGGGAAGGTAAAAGACATCAGCTCGGATAATACAGGTAACCTTGATTTTGCAACAGTAGAACCTGCTGTGGATTTTTCTAAACTGTATGCGGTTTTAGTTATAAACGGAATGGAAGAATAATTATGAAGAAGCTCAAAATATTTGTGTGGATTGCAATGCTTTTTATATTGCAGTTAACCTTAGCTCATTATTTAACTGTATCGGGAATTGAAGCAATGTTTATATTGCCGTTTATTGCGGCATTTGCGCTCCTTGAGGAGGATTTCAGATATACTGTTATGGTTGGAGCAATATGTGGAATATGCACAGGTTCGCTTATGGGATATAATTTCTTTCTTTCGATGGTATTTATTCTGCTAAGTGCAATAGTTGCATTTAATTTTAAAAAACGTCCGTTATATATGCCGCATTTTATCAAATCATGTATATGGACAGCGCTACTCTCGCTAATCTGGGAAACTATGGCGTTTTTTACAAGTTATTTTGATTTTACACAATACAGCGAGATTTTTATTTCTCATATATTGATAGCTGTAATTTATAATACGTTTATGGTAATTATAATATATCCTCTTTTAAAGAAGACTATATACGAAAAAGAAAAGCAAAGAAAACTGATAATCTGATACGAAAGGACAGAAAGTTGTATGTCAGGCTCAAGAGCAAGATTTTTTATATTAAAAATATTGATTGTACTTATGTGTACTGCTGTTCTGTACAAATTATTCGATTTACAGATTATAAAGGGAGAAGATTATAAAGAAATAGCAGAAAACAGACTCATGACAAATATTGTCACCAAAGCGCCGAGAGGTGAGATTTTTGACCGTTACGGAACAGCTTTAGTTACAAATAAGGTTGGATACAGCATAGTGATGCAGCGTTCGGGAATGAATAACAAGGAGCTAAACGATGTAATTGAAAAAATTACAGACCTTTTAAAATCATCGTACTGCAAATATTATGACTCTTTACCTATAAGTCAATATCCGTATGAATTTACTTTTAAAAAGAGTCTTGAACAATCAGCTGCAGAAAGAAAAGTTGAATGGTTTGAGACCAATAAATACAAAGACAAATATATAAGTGCTGATATGGGCGCACAATCTGTCATTAATGCATATAAAGAAATTTACGAAATAGACAATTCGTACAGTGAGGAGCAATCCCGCAGAATAATAGGTGTCAGATACGAAGCAGACTTACATGGTTTTTCATCTTCTACCGCATTTACACTTGCAGATGATGTAAGTGTAGAAGTAGTTACCCGAATAAAAGAAAATCCGGACATTTATAAAGGAATAACAGTAATAGATGACTACGTACGAATATACGAGCAACCCGGGCTTGCTACGCATATTCTCGGACGAACAGGGAAAATAAGCGCAGATGAATACGCAAAAAAATCAGACAGCTATGGCATGAATGATATTATCGGTAAGCAAGGTATCGAACAATGGGCAGAAGATTATTTGCGAGGTACAGACGGATTAACGGGAATACAGAAGCTTGTTAATGGCGAAGAAACTGTATTTGAGGAAAGTATTGATCCGATTGCCGGAGATTCTGTCATACTTACAATAGATTCAAAGCTGCAGAAGTCTGTTGAAGAGAGTCTTGAAAAACATATAAAAAGCATAAGAGCACAAAGTGGCGGAAATAAGAAAAAGGGTGCAGACTGTTTTGCAGGAGCAGCTGTAGTGCTTGATGTTAAATCAGGCGATACACTTGCTTTGGCGTCCCATCCTACTTACGATATGTCAAAATTCAATGAAGATTATGAAGAGTTGGTAACCGATGATGATAAGCCGTTGTGGAACAGAGCAGTAAGCGGAACATACAGCCCGGGTTCAACATTTAAGCCTTTAACGGCTATTGCGGCTATGCAAAGTGGTAAGCTTTCAACTCGTGAAACTATCGAAGATAAGGGTATATACAGATATTACGAAGACTATCAGCCTGCATGCTGGATATGGTCTGACTATCATTCTACACACGGAAGAATAGGCGTTTCGGGTGCGATTGAAAATTCCTGTAACTATTTCTTTTACGAAGTGGGAAGACGTACCGGAATTGATACATTGATGGAATATGCTTCAAAATTCGGTCTGGGTCAGGATACCGGTATAGAGCTTAACGAAGAAACAACAGGGCATATGTCAAGCCCTGAATACAAAAAACAAGTTGTAACCAATGTAACTGACAGCGACTGGTACGGCGGAGATACTCTGCAAGCAGCAATTGGTCAGTCGTACAGCTTGTTTACTCCTGTACAGCTTGCAAATTATACTGCAACGCTTGCAAACGGAGGAACAAGATATAAAGTGAATCTTATAAAGAGTATACGTTCATCAGAGGATGGCAGTGTTGTCCATGAAACAAATCCGCAGGTAGTTGAACATCTTGATATAAATGCAAGCATTATAAATGCGGTAAAGGACGGAATGAAACGAGTTGTTGATGAAGGTAGTGCCGCAAATATATTCCAGAATTATCCCATTCCGATTGGCGGAAAAACAGGTACTGCTCAGGTGGGTAATGGTTCAAATAATGCTCTGTTCGTGGCATATGCACCGTTTGACAACCCTCAAATTGCGGTTACTGTTGTGTTGGAACACGGAGTTTCAGGCGCAAATGCGGCGTATGTTGCAAGAGATATTCTTGATGCGTATTTTAATTTAGATTAAAGCGAGGTGACTGTTTTGGAAATAATCAAACTAAAGGGGACTGGTGACGGAGTAAAAATCTATCTCGACGAAACGGCTGATTTTTCAGAAATAATTATAATGTTAAAAAACAAACTTGAGGAATTTAGGAGATTTTTCGGAAACGGTCACTGTAACATATATTTTTTAGGGCGAAAGCTTGACAAAAGTGATACCTTACGCCTTGAATCTGTTGTAACTGCCATGCTTCCGGAAAGTACTATAAATTATGGCGAAAGACGCAAAATAACAGAAAACAATGATATTGCAACACCACAGATAGCTGTTAAATCAGAAATGGAGCAAATTAAAGATGTTGTGACAACCAATTTTAAATCAAACAGAGCTCGATTTTATGAAGGTACAGCAAGAAACGGAAGACGCATAGAATCCGACGGTCATCTTGTTTTACTCGGTGATGTCGAGGAAAGTGCAAAAGTTGTTGCCGTTGGTAATATTGTTATATTAGGTAAGCTTTATGGAAACGCAGAAGCAGGATGTATGGGAAACAAGGATGCATATGTTATAGCATCAGATTTTAAACCTCAAAGCCTGAAAATAGGCGGCGTAGGCGGACATGTTACATACCTCGGAGAAGGCTTTTGCAAAGCAGTTTTAACAGATAATCAAATTTATGTATATGAATATTTAGTTAAATAGTAGACAAATTTCAAAATATGTGATATAATAGATATGTTAGTATGGATTACCAGGGGTATTTTATGCTAAAAATCAGGAATTTACAGCTTTGAAGGGAGATTTGTTGATACATGGGTAAAGTGATAATGGTCGCTTCAGGAAAGGGCGGAACCGGAAAAACAACCTTTACAGCAAATCTTGGTACAGCTTTAGCGATGCATGGAAAGCTTGTTGTTCTTGTTGATATGGATATGGGTTTAAGAAATCTTGATGTTGCATTAAGTCTGGAAAGTAATATCGTATATGATGTTTCTGATGTGTTAGATGGCATATGCGGAATTGACGAAGTTCTTATCAAAGATAATCGCTGTGAAAATCTTTATTTTATAGCAGCACCTCAAACCCGTAGTGCTTCCGACTTTGATGTTGAAAAAGTCAGGGAGCTTTGGCAAATGCTTCGGGATCGTTTCGATTATTGCCTGATTGATTCACCTGCCGGATTGGACGGCGGTTTTAAATATGCCGCAAGTGGTGCAGATTGTGCGATAATGGTGACAGTTCCTGAAACCGCAGCATTGCGTGATGCAGACAGAGTTATTACTGTTCTTGAGGATAGTAATATTGACGATGTCAGACTTGTTATAAATAAAATTCGTCCTTCAATGATTGAGGAAGGTATAATGATGAATATTGATGATTGTGTTGATATTCTTCAGATTCCTGTTTTAGGTCTTGTCCGTGATGATGAGGAAGTTATAAAGTCCTCTTTGCAAGGTGATGTAGCTGTCAGAAATGTAGCTTCATCTGCAGGTCAGGCTTTTAAAAATATTGCACTGCGTATTATGGGTGAAGACGTACCAATAATGGATATACAGGACAGGAAATTATCCTTGATTGAAAAAATACGAATTTTATTCAGTAAATAAATATGCACAAAAATACGTTAAGATAAGAAGGGAAGGTTGTTTTCGGTGAATATAGCATTAATAGCACACGACAAGAAAAAGGAACTTATGGTACAATTTTGTATTGCATATAAGGGCATATTAGCACAACATGCGCTATATGCAACGGGGACTACCGGTAAAATGATTATTAAAAACACCGGTCTTGATGTATATAGATTTTTGTCAGGACCGCAGGGTGGAGACCAGCAGATTGGTGCACGCATCGCTTATAATGAAATTGATTTGGTTTTGTTTTTCAGAGATCCTCTCAATGCTGAAACTTATGAACCGGATGTATTTTCATTATTAAGATTATGTGATATGCACAATATTCCGATAGCTACTAATCTTGCAACTGCAGAAGTGTTGATACACGGTCTTGAACGTGGCGACCTTGCTTGGAGAGATATTGTTAATCCAAAGCAGTAAATTATTCAGATGAGCCTTGGCTCATCTTTTTTCTTAGAGAAAAATAAAAAACAAATCGAAATGTCGATTTGTTATTTATTGAGTTTAAAATTTTTCATACGAAACAACTTCTTCAATGGGTCTGAATTCCGAATGTAAATTAAGCGGTTCTGCATCATCAGCAGGGTATCCCATAACCAAAAGAGCAGTGGGTTCATAATTTTGGGGGATATTAAATTCTTCACGCATTGCAAAAGGATCAAAGTGCATAACCCATGTAGAACCCACTCCTATTGAATGAGCCATCAGCATCATATGAGTTGTTACAATGCTGGCATCTACAGGTGCGCTTAAAGCACCATCGTACTTTCTTACCCAGCTTTCGTCCTTATTATAGCATATAAGCATGGCTGTAGGAGCATTAAAATGACATTTTGTACATTTCTTTAATTTTTCTATAGATTCATCAGTATTAATCACAAGAATTCTTTGCGGCTGATAGTTACAGCCTGTAGGAGCTATGTGTCCTGCACTGAGTATTTTATCAATAATTTCCTTTTCCAGGTGCTTGTTTTCAAATTTTCTGACCGAATATCTGTCAGCAGCTAAAGTTAGAAAATCCATGTTATTACCTCCGTTTTGATTTTATTATAATTATTATATTATAAATTCTTCCTAAAATCAATAGCAGTTAAACAAACTTTACAAAAATCCTTTAAAACTATTGACAAAACTCAAAAAAAGTAATATTATTATATGGAGATTTGGAGACATATAAAAAATGAAGATAACTATCTTTATTTTTGTATGTCTTTTTTTGTTGTGAAAGGATGATATAAAAATGTATGATGTTGCTGTAATAGGCGCAGGTGTGGTTGGAGGAATGATTGCGAGAAAGCTTTCTTCATACAACATCAAAGTCTGTATTTTAGAAAAAGAATCGGATGTGGCGATGGGAGCTACAAAGGCTAATTCCGCCATAGTCCACGCCGGATTTGATGCTAAGGAAGGTTCTTTAAAGGCAAAACTGAATGTAAAAGGTTCAGAAATGATGCCTCTTGTTACAAAAGAACTCGGTGTTAAATATAAACTCAATGGTTCATTGGTTATAGGTTTTAATGAAGAAGACGAAAACACAATCAAAGAACTTTACGAACGTGGTATAAAAAACGGTGTAAAAGGACTTGAAGTATTAAGTAAAGAAAAGGTAAAAGAACTCGAAAAAAACATCTCGGATAATGTAACTTGTGCATTATATGCACCGAGCGGTGCAATTGTATGTCCGTATGAGCTTACTGTTGCAGCAATAGGTAACGCAATGGATAACGGTGTTGATTTGATGCTTAATTTTGAGGTTGATGATATACAGAAAAAAGGCGAAAATTATACAATAAAGTCATCGGATAAGTCAATAGAGTCTCGATACGTGATTAATGCAGCAGGACTTTTTACTGATAAAATAGCGCAGATGGTAGGGGATAGTTCTTTTAAAATCCACCCAAGACGAGGAGAATATATATTGCTTGATAAAGAATGTGGTGATATTGTTTCACACACTATTTTCAGAACACCAAGTAAACTAGGTAAAGGGATTTTGGTATCTCCCACAGTAGACGGAAACCTTCTTACCGGTCCGACGTCTGTTGATATGGAAGACAAGACTGATAAATCAACAACATCAGGAGGCTTTGCTCACATAATCAAAGAAGCAAACGAAAATGTAAACGGAATTCCTTTTGGAAAAACAATTACTTCTTTTTGCGGTTTAAGAGCAGTCGGAAATACGGGCGATTTTATTATAAATTCACCGCAGAAAGGATTTATAAATGTTGCAGGTATAGAATCACCGGGATTGTCTGCATCACCGGCTATTGCAGAATATGTTACCGAAATGCTTTGTGAACAAGGCTTAGTGCTGACATCAAAAGAGAATTACAATCCCCTAAGAAAACCCATGCATACATTTAAAAACGCAAGTATTGAAGAAAAAAATGAAATCATCAAAAAAAATCCATCATACGGAAGAATAATATGCAGATGTGAAACAGTTTCAGAAGGTGAAATTCTTGAGGCTATACGTACAAATCCCAGACCGACAGACCTTGATGGTGTAAAAAGACGTACACGTTCTCAAATGGGAAGATGTCAGGGTGGATTTTGTAGTCCATACATAACAGAATTGCTTGCCAAGGAATTAAATATCCCATATGAACAAGTAACAAAATTCGGTGGTAATTCAGTAATTAACATAGGCAAGACAAAGGAGAATTAAAATGAAGGATTTAGTTATAATAGGCGGCGGTCCTGCCGGAATGAGCGCAGCAGTGGCTGCCTATGAAAGTGGAATTAAGGACATTCTTATATTGGAGCGTGATGAAAATCTCGGCGGTATTCTTCAACAGTGTATTCATAACGGATTTGGTCTTCATAAATTCGGCGAAGAACTTACGGGGCCTGAATATGCATGGAAATACGAGCAGAAAGTCAGAGAACTGAATATTCCGTTTAAGCTCAATACAATGGTTCTTGATATATCTGAAGATAAAACAATTACTGCTACCAATTCAGAAGATGGTATATTTACGATAAAAGCAAAAGCAATTATTCTCGCCATGGGATGCCGTGAGCGTTCAAAAGGTGCGCTTAATATTGCCGGAAGCAGACCTGCAGGCATTTATAGTGCCGGTACAGCGCAGAAATTTGTAAATATGAAGGGATATATGCCCGGTAAAAATATAGTTATTTTGGGTTCGGGTGATATAGGACTTATCATGGCAAGACGAATGACTCTTGAAGGTGCAAAGGTTAATGCCGTGTGTGAGCTTATGCCTTACTCGGGCGGTCTTGCGAGAAATATAGAGCAGTGTCTGAATGATTTTAATATCCCGTTGAAGCTTAGTCATACAGTTGTTGAGATACACGGAAAAGACCGTGTAGAAGGTGTGACAATTGCTAAAGTAGACGAAAACAGACGTCCGATAGAGTCCACAAAGGAATACATACCGTGCGACACATTATTGCTTTCGGTCGGACTTATTCCCGAAAATGAGCTTTCAAAAAGCGCAGGTGTTGACTTGAGCGGTATTACCAACGGTGCTGTTGTTGACCAGGACCGACAGACTTCTGTTGATGGTATATTTGCCTGCGGTAATGTGCTTCATGTGCACGATTTGGTGGATTTTGTATCTGAAGAGGCTGAAATTGCAGGAAAAAGCGCAGCTCAATATATAAAAGGTCAAAAGAGCGAAAAAGCAGATGTAAACATAAAAACAGACGGTAAAATCCGTTATACCGTTCCGCAAAAAATCACTGCAAACAAAGATATAAATGTGTATTTCAGAGTTGCAGATGTATACAGAAATGTAAAGATTAACGTTATTAACAATGGCAGTATAGTTTATTCAAAAAAACGCCCGAAGGTAGCACCGGGCGAAATGGAAAGTATAAAGCTTACACCTGAAATGTTTAAATCAGCAAAAGAATTGACTTTTGAATTGGAGGTGCTTTGAATATGATTAGGGAATTAACATGTATTGTATGTCCTGTAGGATGCAGTTTGAAGGTTGAACTTGATAATTCAGAAGTAGTCAGTGTATCAGGTAATACCTGCCCAAGAGGCGAAAAATACGCAAAAAATGAGTGCACAAACCCTCAAAGAACAGTAACATCAACAATAAAATGCAGCGATGGCAGCGTTGTTTCGGTAAAAACAGATGACACAATCCCAAAAGAGAAAGTATTTGATTGTATGAAAATTATAAATAATACAATTATAGACTTGCCTGTTTCGGTAGGAGATGTTATAATTAAAGATGTATTTGGCAGTAATGTCGTTTGTACACAAAACAAAAATTAAAATAGCCACCTGAAATTCCGGAGGAGAAAATGGAAAATTTAAAAAACGTAAAGCTATTTCTGTTAGATATGGACGGAACGATATATCTTGATAATGATTTGTTTGACGGAACACTTGATTTTTTGGAATATGTAAAAGAAATCGGAGGAAGATACATATTTCTTACGAACAACTCTTCAAAAAGCGTAGATAAATATATTGAAAAACTCAAGAGTCTTGGTATTGAATCGTGTTCGGATGATTTTCTTACATCTACAAATGCTACTGTTTTATATTTGAAAAAGAAAAATTACAATAAAATTTATGCATTTGGTACTGCATTGTTTCGTGAACAGCTTTCGCAAGCAGGACTACCAATTACTGATTGTCTTGAAGACGGAATTGATTGTCTGTGCATGGGGTTTGATACGGAGCTTACTTTTAAAAAGCTCGAAGATGCATGCATATTGCTTGGTAAAGACGTTGATTACATAGCCACAAATCCCGACTGGGTATGTCCTACATGGTACGGTTCTGTGCCTGATTGCGGTTCAATAAGTCAGATACTTTGTACAGCAACAGGACGAATGCCCAAATTTATCGGCAAACCACAACCCGACATGGCTTTACTTGCCATGGAAAAAACAGGATTTTCCGAAGAAGAAACTGCGGTAATAGGGGATAGATTATACACAGATATTGCCTGCGGGGTAAATGCCGGCATTAATACAATTTTTGTATTAAGCGGCGAGGGCACAATGGAAGATGTAGAAAAAGGCGAAACAAAACCAAAATATATTTTTAATAATATAAAAGAACTGTATTGTAGTCTTAAGGGGTGATTTGAATGGATAAAATAATAGCCGCTGTACGCAGTGAACGTGAATTTGAAAAAGCTGTTAATTCAAAGGTAAGTATTATTTTCGACCTGAGTCCGGATATTTTGGAATTAAGTACACGCATCATAACAGCACATAAGGCGAATAAAAAACTATTCATTCATATGGATCTGGCATCGGGAATAGGTAAAGATAAAAGCGGGATTATATATTTAAAAAAGCTGGGTGTTGATGGTATTATCAGTACACGTGTCAATATCATCAAAACAGCGCGCGAAATAGGTGTCATTACCGTACAGCGTTTTTTTATCGTAGATTCACAATCTCTTACGTCGGCTATTGAAACGGTCGCTTTGTCTAAACCCGATATTGTAGAAGTAATGCCCGGTTTAGCTGTAAAAGTATTAAAAAAAATCCATGAAAAGACCAATATTCCGCTCATTGCCGGTGGATTGATAGAAAATACAGAAGAAGTGAACGAGGTTCTTTCTTCGGGCGCAGTTTCTGTTTCTACCGGAATAAGCGAATTATGGAATATGTAAAGAATACAGATGCATATCAATCATTTATGCATCTGTATTTTTTTAATTTATTCAATATAATACTTGAAAATCATACAAAAATGATGTATAATATGTATAAATATACATTTGAGGTATTTAGTTATGAAAAAAATTGCAATTCTTCCGAACAGCGACAAGGATACCGGATTAGAAAAAACAAAGTATGTTATTGAATGTCTGTCCGAAAAAGCCGAGCTATATATGCTTAAAGTTCACGAATTTAATACAGAATCCGTTTGTTTTGTTGATGAATGTGATATATATTCTATGGTAGATTATGCTATTGTATTAGGTGGTGACGGTACCATCATACAATGTGCTACGGAATGTGCCAAAAACAACATTCCTGTAATGGGAATAAATATGGGAACTGTAGGGTTTCTGACAGAGGTTGAAATTGATGACATTTCAGAAGCTGTAAATAAGCTCTTAAATGATGATTTTGAGACAGAGAAACGAATGATGTTGTGCACCGAAATTATAAAGGATAGTAAAACAGTATCAGTGCATCATGCATTAAATGACGTTGTAATTTCAAAAACAATAGACGAAAAACTGATAAATATAGGCTTATACACAAACAATGAATTGGTTAATTCCTATAATGCAGACGGACTTATTATTGCAACACCAACCGGCTCTACCGGATATTCGATTTCGGCAGGCGGCCCTGTGGCAGATCCTTTGATGCAACTATATATTGCAACACCCATATGTGCTCACATGTTATCTGCGAGAAGTGCAATTTTAAGCGCTGAAAAAGAAATAATTATCAAAATAGGAAATAACAGAGCGGATACTGATGCAGTAGTAACTACCGATGGCGACATAAGAGGTTACATAAACAGCGCTGATGAAATACGCATATCTAAGTCAGAATTTGAATTTGAACTCATAAAAACAGTAAAGCAATCATTTTATGAAACGCTTCTGAGTAAGCTTATTTAAAGAGGAGAACAAATATGAAATACAAGCGTCAGGGACAAATTATTAAAATAATAAAAGAAAGAAACATAAAAACGCATGAACAGCTCATAAAAGAACTTAATGATGCCGGATATAATATTACTCAGGCGACTGTTTCAAGGGACATAAAAGAATTAGGGCTGGTTAAAGTGCCTGATGTGAGCGGTGGCAGTGTGTATGCAGTTTCTAATGATATACCTTCATCTGTGGATAAAAAGCTTGATGTTTTTTCACAAGCAGTTGTTGATATAGACAGCGCATTGCATACTGTTGTTATAAAAACATATCCGGGAATGGCTCCTGCGATAGGTGTATCTGTTGATGCTGCGCTGAAAAATGAATTTTTGGGTTCAATTGCCGGTGATGACACCGTTTTGATTATAACATCAGGCATAGAAGCAGCAAACGAAATTGCAGAAAAATTAAAGAAAAGGTTCAATAATTAAACCGGAGAGAAAATATGCTTAACAGTTTATCTATAAAAAATGTGGCTGTAATTGACAGTCTTGAAGTGGATTTTAATAATGGACTTAGCGTGCTTACGGGTGAAACAGGCGCAGGTAAATCCATTATTATTGATTCTATAAATATGATTTTAGGTGTGCGTGCTGATAGAGAGCTTATTCGTCACGGTTGCGAAAAGGCAATGGTTCAGGCTGTATTTGAGTGCGATGATGAAACCTGTAAGCTTCTTTGTGATAATGATATTGACGTTGAAGATAATCAGGTTATAATTACCCGTACGCTTACCGCAGAAGGGAAAAGTGTTGCGAAAATCAATGGAACAGTTGTAACTTTGTCGTTACTCAGAGATATTTCCGGAAAACTTGTAAATATCCACGGTCAACATGATAATCAAGCTTTACTGACACCATCACAGCATGTTTCTTTTCTTGATGCGTATGCTAAAAACTCAATTGAACGTGATGAATATATACAGTTATATACCGAAATGCGAAATATTGAAAGCAGACTTAAACAGCTAAACACACAGGAAAACGAAAAGCTTCGCAGAATAGAAATACTTGAATATCAGATAAAAGAAATTGAAACAGCTAACTTGACGGTTGGAGAGGAAGAAGATTTAAAGGAGCAACGAGACATTTTTGCAAATGCTGAAAAAATTGCAAAAGCTGTTGATATTTCTTATAAAAATCTTTATGATAATGATGAATTACAAAGCGCATATGATGGAATAAGCATAGCAGTTGATTCACTTGGGGGAGTTTCCGATATTAATAATGAGCTAAAAAATGCATATAATATATTATCGGAATTAATGTACTCCATAGAAGATGTTGCTCATGATTTAAGAAGCTTTGCTGATGGGATTGAATTTAACGAGGCAACTCTTAATGAAATAGAGGAACGTCTGGAGCTTATATCAAAGCTGAAGAGAAAATACGGAAACTCAATAGCGGAAATTATTGAGTTTCATAACAAGTCACAAGCTGAGCTTAACGACCTTGTAATGAGCGAAGAGAAGACAAAACAGCTTTTGGATGAACTTGAAGTAATAAGAAAAAAATTAACACTTGCAGGAAAGAAGCTTACAGATACACGAAAAAAAGCTGCCAAAGAATTAGAAAATAAGGTATGTACATCATTACATGAGCTTAACATGGAAAACTCAAAGTTCAGCACAGATATAAAAGAAGCCGCTGAATTCATGTCGGATGGTATGGATTGTGTGGAGTTTGTTATAAGTACAAACCCCGGCGAACCACTAAAGCCATTAACAAAAATTGCTTCAGGCGGAGAATTGTCAAGAGTAATGCTTGCCATAAAATCAGCACTTGCGTATGCAGATAAGGTTGATACGCTCATTTTTGACGAAATTGATACCGGTGTTTCGGGAAATGCGGCAATGAAAATCGCATCAAAACTCAAAGAAATCGCTCAATTGAAACAGGTTTTGTGTATAACGCATTTACCGCAACCGGCTGCCGCAGCTGATAATCACTATCTGATACAAAAAGACATCATCAACGGAAGTGCTTCAACAACTGTCAAATTGCTTGATTTTGAGATGCGTGTTGAAGAATTATCGAGAATGATAGACGGTTCTGGTGCCGGTGAATTATCAAAACAGCATGCACGTGAAATGTTAAAAAATAATTAAGAGATATATCGGCAGAAAATCTGCCGATATAATTTTATAAAAGGGGAGAGGAATGTGAAAAAAAGCGGATACGTAGAAAGCGTATATGGTAATAATGCAGTAGTGCGTATTAAACGTGATTCTGCGTGCGGAGATAATTGCGGCAATTGCAGTGGCTGCAATTTAGCTGTATCTGTAGATGCTTTAAATTATATAAACGCAAAACAAGGCGACAAGGTGGAAGTTGAAATGAATTCAAAAACTGTAATCGGTACTGCATTTATGGTTTATATAATTCCGCTTGTAGTTCTGATAATTGGTTACATAATTGGTGATTATATTTTTAACAACGAATTAAAAAGTATTTTTACATCTCTGATATTTTTTTCTTTGTGCGTTATTATGCTTATAGCTTACAGTCGTTTTTCTAAAAAAGAAATACAAAATAAAATAATACGTATTATAAACTAAGTTATCCACACTCACAAACCATCAAAAGGTAGGGTGTGGATAACTTAGTTTGTAATATCAAAGTAAGATAAATTACTCTTTATTATACTTGGAAGTCAAAAAATAGCCAATATTGAACCAATATCTTCGATTTCACCTTTTTTTAAGGATAATACGTCTACTCTGTGATTTTTACAAAATGAAATTATATTATCGCAATCCTTGTGCGTCTTTATATCTCCGTTTACTGCAAGTGTGTCAGGTGCTATCAAGCCGGTTGCACCGCCTATAAATCCATACGACATATCTTTTAATGTTATATATCCTTCATTTATTTTTAAAACGTCAATTCCGTTTGATTTTGCAATTTTATTAACGCCTTCATCAGCTGTTATGATTGCATTCTCATTTACAATGCAAATTGAGCATTTTGCATATCCCTGGTTTGCGTTCAGAATAGTCTTACCCCTACGTTGGTATTCTGAGAGAATTTCTATCGCCGTATAAACAGCATTGCAAATTACGTATTTACCAAAAACTGCGGTATTGTAGCAAATATCATCAGGATAATGCTCAGTAAGCATTTTTGAAGCTTTGATAAGCTCAGCATCAGGTAAAATGCGCATATAGTGTTCATACGTCTCAGGAGCACACACAAAACGGTTATTTCCTAAATGATGTATCTGCATATCAGGATGTCCGCAAACAGCAGAATACAAATTGTTTACCTTGCAACTCTTGAATACTTGTATTCCTAATGATGTCAGACTATTGATACTTTCCTCTGAAATCCTATAATCTACAATTACTCCCTCAGAACATTTGTTCGGGAGATTTTGGCTTGTAAAATATTCCATATTTTTATCCTTTTCAAAAATAGGTTTACATAATTATATTATGTAAACCTATTTAATCATTTCCTCAAATTCATCTTCAGAAATCACAGTAATGCCTAATTTTACCGCTTTTTCTAATTTACTTCCTGCTTCTGCACCTGCGAGAACATAATCAGTCTTTTTTGAAACACTCGACGAGGTTTTGCCGCCGAATTTCTCGATAATCTCCCCTGCTTCTGAGCGTTTATATTTTTCCAGAGTTCCCGTCAGCACAAAAACCTTCTTTTCAAATCGGTTATCAATAAGGTTAGCATCAGAATCATCCACACAGTTTACCCCTGCCGCTGTTAATTTTTTAATAAACTCAATTGTTTGCGGTTCATTAAAATATTCTACAGCTGAACGTGCCATTATACCGCCTATATCGTCGATTTCCGCAAGCTGTTCTTCAGTTGCGTTCATTACATTATCAAGCGTTTTACATTCGGCAGCTATCAATTTTGCGGCTTTTTCACCTATATGACGTATTCCGAATGCGTTTATAAGTCTGTATAACGGATTTGTTTTAGATTTTTCAAGTGCTGACAGTAAATTCTGAGTTGATTTTTCGCCCATTTTATCCATATCAGCAATATCCTCTGCCTTTAAATAGTATAAATCCGCCGCTGTGCTTATCAGATTTCTTTCAAGCATTTGTTCGATTATAGATGGGCCGAGTCCGTCTATATCCATTGCAGGTCTTGATACAAAATGAATAATATTACGCAATCTTTGCGCCGGACAGTTCACCCCTGTACATCTGTACGCCGCTTCTCCGTCCTCACGCACAACTGCAGCACCACATTCAGGACACAGTTCAGGCATAGAAAACTCTTTTTCGTTTCCTGTACGTTTTTCTGTTACTACTTCTACAACTGCAGGAATAATATCACCGGCTTTTTCTATCACAACTGTATCGCCAATACGTATATCCTTTTCGGTTATATAATCAAGATTGTGAAGCGTAGCTTTTGAAACGTTTGAACCGGCAATTCTCACCGTATCAAGTATTGCAAGAGGTGTTAAAACGCCTGTTCTGCCAATTTGTATTTTTATATCACGAATAACCGTAGTCTGTTTCTCAGCAGGATACTTATATGCGATTGCCCATTTAGGGAATTTAGAAGTCACGCCCAGCTCTGCTCTTGCTGAAAAATCATTTACCTTTACTACTGCACCATCAATATCAAAATACAGCTTATCACGTTCATTACCAATATTGATTATTTCATTATAAGCATCTTCTATATCGGTATATGATTTATCATTAAGAATAGTTTTGAAGCCTTGTTCTTTGAGGAATTGTAATCCTTCTGTATGAGAATTAATCGCCATACCCTCTATTCTCTGGATATTAAATACAAATATATCGAGGTTTCTGGAAGCTGCAATTTTAGGGTCTAATTGTCTCAATGAACCTGCAGCAGCATTTCTCGGATTGGCAAACAAAGGTTGTTCGGCAACTTCAAGTGCTTCATTAATTTTATTAAAATTATCTCTCGACAAAAAAACCTCACCACGCACTTCAAGAAAAGGTATTTTGTCTTTCAGTTTCATAGGTACAGAACGGATAGTTTTTATATTTTCAGTAACATCTTCACCAACTGTACCGTCACCCCTCGTAGAACCTCTCATAAATTCGCCGTCTACATATTCAAGAGAAACAGATAAACCATCAATTTTATGTTCCACTACGTATTCGGGATTTACTATAACATCACGTACACGTTTATCAAAATCTAAAATTTCATCTTTTGAAAAAGCCTTTTGCAAGCTCTGCATAGGAACAGCATGAATAACCTCCTCAAACGCAGTTACAGCTTCACCACCTACTCGCATTGTAGGTGAATTGGGTTTCTTTAATTCAGGATACTTTTCTTCAAGCTCTTCAAGCTCACGCAAAAGAGCATCAAATTCAAAATCCGATATTTCAGGACTGTCATCAACGTAATATTTATGATTATGATAATTTAATAATTCAGTCAGTTCTTCGACTCGTTTTACGGCATCCATACAGTTGACCGCCTTTCTATTACAATACATAATAATATTATACCATTTTTAAGCAATCTTTGTCAAACTGTTTTAATATATTCTTTAACATATAAAAAGCAACCTTTTTAAGTTTCACCTATCAGTCCGACATCTGTACCATAATAATTCGGAATATCACCTGAAATAATGGTTTCAAGAACAATAATATCTGTATTTATTACTTCGGATTGTGCATACATAAATCCACTGCAACGTACATCTATAGAAATATTAAGCTTTAGCGTATATTTAACGCAGTTGATGCCTGCGCCGATAAATGTTTCTTTAAATTCTGAGTTCAAAAGAGAAACAGGCGCTATTTCAAACGGTATTTGCGGTCCGATTCCCGACAGAGTACCTAAACCATAAGCACTCATAAGCGGAACATAAACCTTTTCAGGTTTATTATTTTTGATTTTCTCCGAAAAATCAAGTATTATATTCGATTTTAAGCGATTAATTTTTGCAGTATCTGTATAGATGGCGCTGACTTTGTTATCTTCGCTGTTATTTATTTTTGAAAAAACATTAAATTCTTCATTTTTAAACACATCTTCAATTGTTTCGCCAAGAAGCCGGTTAACCGTGTTATTGGCAAGTCCTGAAATATGAGTATTGTAAACGGGTTCAAGGCGTTTCAAGATTGAAACAGTACCTACAAGTATAGCACAACAAAATAATATTAAAAACACTATATTCCCTATTTTTCTTGTCCTTATACCCAAACGCATTGAACTCCCCTCCCCTTTATTTTATATTATGCCCCATAATTTTCTTGGTGAGAAGATTTCATAAAAAATATCTCTTCAGCAATATTCTGAAGAGATATTTTTTTCAAATTATAATTTCTTTGTTTCTACTTCTTCGCATATGAGCTTAATGAATTCATCAACATTCATTGCACCCATATCCCCGTTCTTTCTCGAACGTACAGAAACAGTGCCGTTTTCAATGTCTTTATCACCGACAACAAGCATATAAGGTACTTTTTCAAGCTGAGCTTCACGAAGCTTATATCCAAGCTTTTCACTTCTGTCATCAACTTCAATTCTGATTATACCTGCAGCTTCAAGCTTTTTCTTGACATCATATACATAATCAAGATGTCTGTCTGCAATAGGAAGCATTTTGAGCTGTACAGGAGCAAGCCATACAGGAAATGCACCTGCGTACTTTTCAATAAGAAGCGCCAGTGTTCTTTCGTAACATCCGAGCGATGTTCTGTGAATGATATACGGATTTTTCTTTGTACCGTCTTTATCAGTATATTCCATACCGAACTTTTCAGCAAGCATCTGGTCAATCTGAAGAGTAATCAGAGTATCTTCCTTACCATGGACATTCTTAATCTGAATATCAAGCTTAGGACCATAGAATGCAGCTTCGCCTATACCGATTTTGTAATCAATACCCAAATCATCAAGGATAACCTTCATTATGTCCTGAGCTTCATTCCACTGTTCATCCGTACCGATATATTTTTCTCTGTTATCGGGATCCCACTGCGAAAATCTATATGACACATCCTCATACAAGCCAAGAGTTTTTAGCATATATATTGCAAGTTCAAGACAACCCTTGAATTCATCCGCAAGCTGTTCAGGTGTACACATCAGATGACCTTCCGAGATGGTGAACTGACGCACTCTGATAAGTCCGTGCATTTCACCTGAAGCTTCGTTTCTGAACAAGGTTGATGTTTCATTAAGTCGCATCGGTAAATCTCTGTAGGAACGTCCACGATTCAAAAATGTCTGATACTGGAACGGACATGTCATCGGACGAAGTGCGAACACTTCATCATCCTTTTCTTCATCACCCAGAACAAACATTCCATCCTTGTAATGATCCCAGTGTCCTGAAATTTTATATAAATCACTCTTTGCCATTAAGGGAGTTTTTGTAAGTTGCCATCCACGTTTCTGCTCTTCGTCTTCGACAAATCTCTGCAAAAGCTGAATGATTCTTGCGCCCTTCGGGAGCATTATCGGAAGTCCCTGGCCGATAAAATCTACTGTTGTAAATAACTCAAGTTCCCTTCCAAGTTTATTATGGTCACGTTTTTTCGCTTCTTCAAGCTGTTCCAAGTGTGCTTCAAGTTCATCCTTTGACTGAAATGCTGTACCGTAGATTCTTGTAAGCATTTTATTGTGCTCGTCACCTCTCCAGTAAGCACCCGTAGCTGATAAAAGCTTAAATGCCTTTACTTTTGACGTGTATTTCACGTGAGGTCCTGCACACAAATCTGTAAATTCACCCTGCTTGTAGAATGATATTACTTCATCCTCAGGCAATTCATTTATAAGCTCAACCTTGTACGGTTCATCCTTCATAAGTTCTAAAGCTTCGTTTCTGGGAAGTTCAAAGCGCTCAATTTTAAGGTTTTCTTTTGCGATTTTTTTCATTTCAGCTTCAATAGCATCAAGGTCATCACGGGTAAAAGCTGTTTCGGTGTCAAAATCGTAGTAAAAACCATTGTCAATAGCCGGTCCGATTGTAAGCTTTACATCCGGATAAAGCCTTTTTACAGCCTGCGCCATAACATGCGCCGCTGAATGTCTTAAAACCTGAAGTTCATTCATTTCCTGCATAATAATTCTTCCTTTCTTAAATAAAAATACACTCCCGAACGTTACGTTCAGGAGTGCATAAAAATATACACGGTTCCATCCTGATTGCAGTAAACTGCCACTCAATAATCATTTACGCAGATTCACGGGAATGCTTAATAGCAAAATACTTTCAGCACCCGACTCGGAAGTGGTATTCATAAACTGCCCCCAAAGAAACACTTACAGCCACGATGTTCCCTCTCTTGTTGGTTTTACGGTTTACTACTGTCTTCGTCATTGTCATTAGTATAATTATCGCACTTAATTTCCGAAATGTCAAGACTTTTTTGTATCTTATATATTAATTTTTTGTAACAACTATTGATAATTCTTTAAAAAGGTTTATAATAACAATATTGGATAAAATGAAATCATACCGATTTGAAAGGGTTTTATTAATGAATAAACTTAAAAGAGAAAGTACACCATCCTTTATGACTAATGTTGCAATTATTCTTTTTGCACAGATTATGGTTAAAATATTAGGTATGGTATACAGAATTGTAATTACTAACATCGAAAACTTCGGAGATGCAGGTAACGGATTTTATAATGCCGGTTTTCAGGTATACACCGTTTTGCTGGCGATTTCATCGGTAGGTATTCCTAACGCAATCGCAAAAATGGTTTCCGAACGCACCGCACTTGGAGATTACAAGGGCGCACACACTATATTTAAAACGGCATTTATGCTGTTTGGAGTAATTGGTGCAGTTTGTACGGCAATTCTTTATTTCGGCTCTGAATTTATTGCTTTTAATATTATCGGAATGGACGGCACTCAGTATGTCATGCGTGCACTGGCACCTTCAATATTTTTTGTATGTATATCTTCAGTAATCAGAGGATATTTCCAGGGACTTAATAACATGCACGCAACAAGTAATTCACAGATGTTCGAGCAAGTATTTAAGTGCCTTTTGACGATTGTTCTGGTTGTACTTACAGTTGACGGTATGCCGCAGATAATGTCTTTCTTTAGCAAAATTGCGCTTCTGTATAATGACGATGTAACAAAATCTGCGCCTGAGCTTATGGCAGCGTGGGCAAATGCTGCAACATCCTTAGCGACGTTTATATCATTCGTTTATCTTGCCGTATTTTATATTAAAAGAAAATGCGGTATCATGGAACAAGTTCGTAAAACAGCCGTAGAATCTTTAAAAAATTCTACCGGTAGTATTATAAAGTCGATTTTGATGCTTTCAATTCCGATTTCGCTTGCCTCTATTATCACTGCAATTAATCGAGTTATTGACCTCGCAACCATTACAAACGGAATTGAAATTGCTTTTGCTGAACTTATTCCTGCATACGGAAATACCGCTGCAATTGTTAACCCTACAGCAAAGCAACTGTCCGCTGAAGCGGTAAGGTTGTCCGGAATGCTTTCAAAAAGCGATGTACTTATAAATATGCCACTTGCTTTAAACGTTGCATTTGCTACAGTTCTTGTCCCATCAATTTCAGGTGCATTGGCTGTTGGTGACAAGAAAGAAGCGTCAGGCAAAATAAGATATTCATTCCTTATATCAACATTGCTGATACTCCCATGCTGTGTCGGATATATCATCCTTGCACAGCCAATTTATAAAATCATATATAGAAATGCTGCTTTAGGATATGAACTTCTTGCTATGATGTCTATATCATTGCTGTTCAGTGCCCTTACCCAAACAATAACCGGCGCATTACAGGGACTAGGAAAAGTATTTGTTCCTGCACTCAGTATTTTAGCCGGATGTGTTATCAAAATAGCTTTAAATATTATTCTTATACGTCAGCCGCAAATAAATATTTACGGTGCAGCGATAAGCTCAATAGCATGTCAGATTACGGCATTTGTGATTAATTTTGTCGTGTTATCAAAATACATTACATTTAAACTGTCGCTTAATAAATACATTATTAAACCACTACTTGCTAATGTTCTGATGGGCATTGTAACCTATTTTGTGTATAAGCTGTCTATGTTATTGATTAATATTAATCTTATCGCAACAGCGCTTTCAATTATTTGTTCTGTTGTAGTTTATGCATTTGCGGTGCTGAAATTCCGTATTTTATCAGAGGATGAAATTAAAGCATTTCCCGCCGGAAACAAACTGTATTCATTATTGGTCAAATTAAAACTTTATAAATAGAAAAATGCTCCGCATAAGCGGAGCTTTTTTCTATTTTAGTCATTTTTTATGCCACAACCCATTATCTTTTTGGCTTTTACATTTTCCTGAATTTTATTCAGACATTCACCGAATCGCTGGAAATGCACAACTTCTCTTTCACGAAGAAATCTGATTACTTTCGTAACATCAGGGTCATCACACATTTTTAAGATGTTGTCATAGGTTACTCGTGCCTTTTGCTCTGCTGC
>JAXJRQ010000212.1:0-20356 GCA_036310525.1 Clostridia bacterium | reverse complement strand
GGGCATAAATTATAATAACTCAAAATTACTTTTATCAAATTTTAACAGACCCTCATCACGCATTTTACATAATTCATTTGACATGGCGCTTCTGTCAACTGATAAAAAATCGGCAAGTTGCTGGCGGTTAAAAGGAATTGTAAATTTGGAGGTTTTTTTGCGTTTTGCTTCTTCAGATAGATAGGACAAAAGCTTTTCGCGGGTTGAACGTTTGGACATATGATTCAGCTTTTGTACGAGTTTTTGGTTTTTTTCGGAGATGGCAAAAAACATATTCTTTATCACCATGGAATGAAAACGACAGGCAGAAGGACAGGTTGTGAGAATTTTTGTTACATCAAAAAATATAACCGTACTGTCTTCGACGGCAATAACATCGTTAAGGAGTGTACTGCTTTCGGGAACGGCATATGCTTCACCGAACATTTCTCCTACGGCGATTTGCCCAAGTATACTGCGGTTACCCCAATAATCATTCTTCTGAATATGCAAAGAGCCTTCGACCAGAATAATAATATCACTCAAATGTTCGCATTGTCTTAATACATATTCACCCTTTTTAAAATTACCTGGTCTAGCACCGAGACATGAGAACATCGCTTCGATTTCGTTTGTACCGATACCTGCAAACATTTGGGTTTTGCTTAAAATTGAAATGAATTTTTTCATAAATATTCTCTTTCTGTTGTAAAAACAACTGACTTGTTGTTTTTATTGTACTATAATGAATATATAAAGTCAAGGAGGGATAAAACAATGCTTAGAAAGATAATAAAAATTGATGAAGAAAAGTGTAATGGATGCGGTGCTTGTGCTGCTGCGTGTCATGAGGGCGCAATTGAAATGATAGACGGAAAAGCTAAGCTTACACGTGAGGATTATTGCGACGGACTTGGTGATTGTTTGCCTGCTTGTCCTATGGGAGCAATCACATTTGAAGAAAGAGAAGCACCGGCTTATGATGAGGCGGCTGTAATGGCGGCAAAGAAGACAAAGGTAAAATTGCCGTGTGGCTGTCCGGGAACTGCGTCAAAAGCTATCAGACGTGATGTGTGTGCTGTACCAACAGCGGAATCTGTCACAAGTCAGCTTACACAATGGCCGGTACAAATAAAGCTTGTTCCGGTGAATGCACCATATTTTGATGAAGCAAATCTTTTAGTGGCGGCAGATTGTACGGCATATGCTTATGGGAATTTACATAATGAATTTATTCGTAATCATATTACACTAATAGGTTGCCCGAAATTGGATGAAGGTGATTATACCGAAAAGCTTACAGCTATTATTGCTAATAACAATATTAAAAGTGTGACAGTGGTTCGTATGGAAGTGCCATGCTGTGGTGGTATTGAAAATGCTGTAAAAAATGCATTGCAGGCGAGTGGTAAATTCATTCCTTGGAGAGTAGTAACCATTTCTACCGACGGACATATACTTGATTAAATAAAATAAGGATTGAGAAAATTCTCAATCCTTATTGTTTATGTTATTTAAAGTATCTCTTAAGAAGTCCCTCTAAACCTCTGCCGTGACGAGCTTCGTCTCTTGCCATTTCGTGCACTGTGTCATGAATTGCATCAAGACCGTTTTTCTTTGCGCATGCTGCAAGGTCGAACTTACCCTGTGTTGCGCCGTATTCACAATCAACTCTCCATGCGAGGTTGTCTTTTGTTGTAGCTTTCATGTTCGGTTCAAGATCTTCACCGAGTAGCTCTGCAAATTTTGCGGCGTGTTCAGCTTCTTCATAAGCTGCTTTTTCCCAATATAGACCAACTTCCGGATAACCCTCTCTGTGAGCGATGCGAGCCATGCAGAGATACATACCAACTTCTGCACATTCACCGTTGAAGTTTGCCATAAGCTGTTCAAATATATACTTTTTATCTTCTTCTGAAATGTCGGGGTTGTTCTTTACAGTTTTTGCGTATACGCCATATTCATGCTCAGCAGCAAGGGCAGCACCTTCCTGCATGATATTGAACTTCTCAGCCGGAACCTTACATACCGGACATTTTTCGGGAGCACTATCTCCCTCGTGAACGTAACCACATACTGAACATACATACTTTGCCATAATTCAAATCCTCCTGAAATTTAAAAATTATTTTTAATTATTTTTACAGCTTTGGCACATACCGTAGAAGAACAAATTATGTTTTTCCACTTCACCGCCTGTAAGCTTTTCGGCTTCTGCGTTAATATCAAAGGGAAGAGCAAGTTCCACATCTGATACGCTACCACAGCTGTTACATACAAAATGATAATGGTCATGGGTAAATCCGTCGAAGCAATCTCTGCCGTCAGATACATTCAGCACAAGAATATCACCATTTGCCGCAAGTACACCAAGGTTACGGTACACCGTTCCAAGGCTTATATTCGGAAATTCTTTCCTGAGCTCTGTATACAGCCAGTCGGCAGTAGGATGTGAGCGAGTACTACGCAAAAGATTTAATAGTGCTTCACGCTGTCGGGAATGCTTCATAACGAACCTCCTTTATAATAACGATAATCATTACTGTTATTGTTATTATAACATATTAAAATCATTTGTCAATACTTTTTTGAAAAAAATTTTAAAAAAGCGGAAATTACATTATTGCAACCAATATACCGGTTATTATTATTGCGGCACAAAACAGCTTGTAGAGTGTATTTTTCTCTTTAAATACCAATCTGCCTCCGATTATTGTTACAAGAACAGAGCATTGTTTTATCAGTGTCATTGCAATGACAGTGCTTTCGCCGGATTCGCATGCAATAAACAAAGCCTTGTCGCCGATGACAAATAAAATGCTTAGTAAAAGTATCCATGGATTATCCTTTAAAATTGTCATTCTGAATTTTGTTTTTGTAGCAACCATGTAAATTAAATACAACACAACAAGGAAAAACATGTACCAGAACTGAAGCTGACCGCTTGTAATATGCTGCATAAGCATTTTATCAAGAAGCTCCGAAACGGCGTTTAAGAAGCAGGAAATAAGGGTCAGAACAAGAAATATCGGTTTAACATTTTCGCTTTTTCCCTGACCGAAGCGTATGTTAACAAACAGTAATCCCAACAATACAAGAACCATACCCATAATTTTGTTTACTGTAAGTATTTCATTAAGTACAAATATACCGAGGAGTGTTGCAAAAATAACCCTCGACATATCCATTATTCCGTAAAAGCCTACAGGTAATTTTTCGATTGCTTTAAAACTGCAAATCCATGCGATAAAGATAATCAGTGATTTGATAACGATAAAGCCGAGATAGTGAGTATCAATCGCAACAGCATTCTTTATTGAAGGTGTAACAAAAAGAAAACTGAAAAGCGTATACCCGAAAAGAACTTCCATTGCGGAGCTCCTTTCAAGAGCTTTCTTTTTCATAACATCACGTGCACCTTTTAAAATTCCGTAAAGCGCAACAAGTAAAATCCACATATTTAATTCTCCGATTCAGTTAGTTTTTTGTAAAAGCACGATGGTTCTCCGTTTTCGCTGCCACCCCATGTCCAACCGTATGCTTTGAAAATTCTGCATATTTCGCTGTCGGCGGTAATTTTTGCTTCTTTTTCAACAGGGGACAGTTCCGAACCGTTAATGTATTTTACTGCGGTTTTCGGTACAGGTACGCCGTCTTTGTCGGTTAAAGGGTTAATTTTCGGGTTAATATCTATCGCAAGCCCATAGGAATGAAGTGAAAAATCATTATCCGTTGGCTTATAATACAATGCGCAGGTATTATTGTTGCCCATAGACGCAAGCTCTGTTGAATTTAACAGTGTATTTTTCTTTTCATCAAAATCTTCGGCTAATTCGATGGATTCTATGGGATAATTAAGCTCGTAAAGCTTGTAGAAAATATCTATAACCTCATCTGCGACTGATTTGTTTACAATCATATGTCCCACTGCATGTTCACCTGAAAAATTATGGTAGGGAATACTTAAAAAGCATAAATCATCATATTTTACAGGTGAGTTTTCTCTGATTGTAATACCCGACATTTTAGAACGCACTTCTGCGCTTATTTCTTCTTTAGTACCGTAGATAACGGGTTCACTTTCAGGGGCGGTTTTGTCCTGTTCTGTATCATCTTCGCCTGATAGTATATCGGAGAGCTGTTTATTTATTTCAAGTTGTTGGTTGTATAGCTCGCTGTACTCATTTACACGTTTGGTAAGTCTTATATTACTTACGGTAAGTGCAATCAAAGCACATAAAAATATAATAAGCGCAACGACAAAAGCTCCGTTAACTTCAAAAAATTTTTTTATCTTTTCTTTTATATTCACATTAAAACTCCTCAGTATTAAATATTACATAATTAATTATAGCACATTTAATAAAAAACTCAATAGTAAGAAATCAACAATATTTTAATAAACTGAAAATTAAATATGAATATTTTCATATAATAAGCATTGCAGATTGACGATTTGGAGTTTGGATGGTATAATGACATCAATAAGGCGAACGGAGGTATAAGATGGAACTCGAGCTTATGCGCCTGAAAGAAAAGGCGCTGAATGATGAGAAACTAAGAAAAGAGCTTCTTTTGACACGCACAGAAAAAGACCCTATGAAAGCTTTTTGTGATAAATGTGAGCAGCTTGGATATAATATTACACTATACGGTTTGGCAACGATGGGCAGAGAATTTTGTGATGCGATGCTTCGCAGTGTTAACGGCGGAGGAAGGGATGAGCCGGACGGATGGGAAGACTACTATGAAATGTTTTTCTCAGAACTTGAGAAAAAATATTGATTTTTTGTTGGAAATATGATACAATATTGTTTGGTAAATTTAAGTCGGAGGCTAAGGATAATGAAAAAAATATTCAGTTTATTTGTGCTGATGCTATCATTGTCGTTAATGACAGCGTGTGGAAATACAATAGAACAGAAGGACCTGGATGAATCAAAAGAACTTGTAACAAAGTATATGGATGATATGATTGCAAGCTCGTTGCAGCCTATTGAACAGTATTTTGTTGTCAATACAAAAAACAGAGAAGAATATAGCAGATACGAGGATGAAATAGAAAAAAAGCTTGACAGTAATCTTAAAGGAATGTCGGAGCTTAAGAAATTTTTCAGTGATGATGTAACAACAGGGCTTTATGATAAAGTCATAACAGCAGTGCTGAAAAAATTTGAATATGAAATAACCTCTGTTGAGGTATCTCCCGATGTCAAAGGAAGAATAATTGTTAAATGCTCGGTAAATGTACCTGTTTTGGGTGAAAGTACTATTAACAGTGAAGAATATGCTTCAATGCTTAATGATTATATAGATTTATCTGATTCGGATAAAATGATACAGACAATCCTTGAGAGAAGTAAAATGACTATAGAGGAATTATCGTCAAAATATTCAACTATGAGTCAGGAAGAAATCACAAAAGACATGCTCTCGTATTATAATGATGAAATAAATGAATACCTTAGTGCAATTATTGATAAAATGATTGAAAATGTGTCATATACAACAAGTGAAAAAATAATGCATATGACAAAGCAATCAAACGATTCGTGGAAAATTTTGAAGATTGAATAAAAGATAACGATAAAGCGATTTTGCTTTATCGTTATTTTTATTTACGAAAAAGTTTCGTAAATAAAAATATTGAACTTTTTGGGAAAGCTGATATAATTTTTGAGGAAGGAGAGAGAAAGTATGAAAGATTTTAATTCAATTGAGTATAAAAGATCACGTGCGTCGTACATGGCGCAGTGTACAGTGGAATATTTTGTTTCGCTTTTGGTAACGGATGCGTTCTTGGCAAAATTATTGTCAAGTATCGGTATAAGTGATGCACTGGTGGGTATTATATCATCCTTTATTACGCTGGCGTTTGTTGTTCAGCTTATGTCTATACCTCTTGTGAGGCTTAAGGTGAGTACGAAAAAGCTTGTTATTACTTTTGATACATTAAGTATATTCTTTTTCATGTTTATGTATCTGATACCATTTTTGCCTGTCAATCAAACACAGCAAACCGTTTTGATAATGATAAGTATTTTGATGGCATATGTTGGGAAATATTTAATATTGTCAATATGCTTTAAATGGGCGAATGCATATGTGGAGCCTTCAAAACGTGCAAGCTATTCAGCGGTAAAAGAAATGCTTTCTCTGTTTTCAGGAATGATTTTTACGGCGGTTATCGGCTACATAATAGACAGGTTTGAGAAGATAGGAAATCTTAATGGCGCATTTTTGTTTATCGCCATATCTGTGCTTGTACTTAATGTGTGTAACTTTGTATGCCTGATGATGATAAAAAAAGAGGATGCAAGTGAACACGAAGGTGATAACGAACCGTTTGGTGTAATACTGAAAAACACTATAGGTAATAAGAATTTTCGCAGCATTATTATTTTGACGGTGCTGTGGGATGTGGCGAGATATTTTACGGTTGGATTTCTTGGTATATTCAAGACGAATGATCTGCTCATTTCCGTATTTGCGATACAACTTATAAATATTATAGCAAACCTTGCCAGAATGGCAATCTCAAAACCGTTCGGGCGATATTCGGATAAACATTCTTATGCAGCAGGCTTCAAGCTTGCATTGTATCTTGCGTCAGGCGCGTTTTTCATAAATATGTTCACAACAAAGTCAACATGGTTCCTTATAGTTGTGTATACAATTCTTTACAATTGCAGTGTGGCGGGTACTAATCAGAACTCATTTAATATTGCCTATAGCTATGTAGATTCAAAATATATCACTCAGGCGATGGCAATTAAGAATTGCATTGGAGGACTGTTTGGCTTTGGCGCATCTATTGTTGGCGGTAAGCTTCTTGACGTAGTGCAGGCAAATAATAATATGGTTTTCGGTGTACATATCTACGGACAGCAGATACTTTCGGGAATTTCGTTTGTTGTGTCATTTATTGCGATTGTGTACATAAAAAAAGTAATTGAGAAACAGAAAATAATGCTTCAATAGTATATTCTCCTTAATAAAACAATTGACAATATCCCCAAAAAGGAATATAATTATTTCTATAACGTAAAAACTTTTGCGAGGAAGAAGGGGTATAATGGCTGTATATAATCCGAATTCAGCTGTGGCAGATGAATTTATAAATCATGAGGAAATTCTTAAAACACTTGAATATGCTCAGGCGAATAAGAATAATCGTGAGCTGATAGAATCGATAATAAATAAAGCAAAAGAATTAAAAGGAATAGACCATAGAGAGGCGTCGGTGCTTCTTGCGTGCGAGGAAGAGGATTTAAATAATGAGATGCTTTCATTGGCACGAGAGATAAAGCAGAGAATTTATGGCAGAAGAATTGTATTTTTTGCACCTCTGTATCTTTCAAATTACTGCATAAATTCATGCGTGTATTGTCCTTATCATGTAAAGAACAAGACGATATGCCGTAAAAAACTTACTCAGGAGGAAGTGAAAAATGAAGTGATTGCACTTCAGGATATGGGACATAAGCGCTTGGCACTTGAAGCAGGCGAAGACCCGGTGAATAATCCTCTTGAATATATTCTTGAATGTATAAAAACTATATATTCCGTAAAACACAAGAATGGTGCTATAAGACGAGTTAATGTAAATATTGCCGCAACAACAGTTGAGGAATACAAAAAACTCAAAGATGCAGGCATAGGTACGTATATTCTGTTTCAGGAAACATATCACAAGAAGCACTACGAGGAGCTGCATCCGGCAGGGCCGAAGCATGATTATAACTGGCATACAGAGGCAATGGACAGAGCACAGGAAGCAGGTATTGACGATGTGGGTCTTGGTGTTTTGTTTGGACTTGATACGTATGCGTATGAGCTTTGCGGACTTATGATGCATGCAGAACACCTTGAAGCGCGCTTCGGTGTAGGACCGCATACAATAAGTGTGCCGAGAATTTGTCCGGCTGAGGATATTAATCCCGATGAGTTTTCAAATGCCGTACCTGATGAAATGTGGCACAAGCTTATTGCGATTATAAGAATTGCTGTACCGTATACGGGCATGATTGTATCAACACGTGAAACGGAAGAAAATAGACGTATTGCGCTTGATTTGGGTATATCGCAGATAAGCGGGGCGTCTTCGACTTCGGTAGGTGGTTATGTGAAGCCTGAAAGCCCTGAGGAAAATACGGCACAGTTTGACAGAAGTGATACAAGAACTCTTGATGAGGTACTTAACTGGCTTTTGAAGCTTGGCTATATTCCATCATTCTGTACTGCATGTTACCGTGAAGGCAGAACGGGCGACCGCTTTATGCCACTGGCTAAATCGGGTGCAATTCAGAACTGCTGTCAGCCTAACGCACTTATGACTCTGAAAGAGTATTTGATGGACTATGCAAAAGAAGATACACGTGAAATAGGTGAAAAGGTAATACTTGAAGAGCTTAACAATATTCCGAACGAAAAGGTTCGCAGAATTTGCGAAGAAAATTTAAAAGAAATAGAAAACGGAAAACGTGATTTCAGATTTTAAAATAATGAGCTTATCCGGTAGGGCGGATAAGCTCATTATTTTTATAAAACCGTCATAAGAATGTTATATATGGGAGGGGATATTATGACGGGTAAAAAACTGATGATGTGCGTTGTAATCGGAGTAGGGGCAGGGATGATTATGGGTAATGTACTAAAAGTGTCCACTGTAGAAACATTCGGAAATCATGGAATTACAATACTTTTAGATGCAGGACACGGCAGCCCTGATGGCGGGACAACAGGTGTTGATGGAACGGTAGAAAAAGATATAAACCTGAAAATTGCTTTAAAGACGCAGGAGGTTCTTGAGGGTAAAGGAATACACGTGCTGATGACAAGAGATGATGATAAAGGTTTGCAGGATGAAAAAGATAATACAATCCGTGAAATGAAGGTATCGGATATGAATAAGCGTCTTGATATTATGAAAAAAAGTAATGCAGACTTGTTCTTGAGTATACATATGAATTCTTTTCCGAGTAAAACAGTAAGCGGATTGCGTATTTTCTATTCAAAAGAACATGAGGCTGTTAAAATGCTTGCCGAAGATATGCAAATAAATATTTCAAAAGTTACGGGAGCAAAAAGCTACGCAGTGAAAACTGCTGATGAAAAACTGTTCCTGATGAAAAATCCACCTATGCCGGCAATACTTGCTGAATGTGGATTTTTAAGCAATCCGGAAGAGGAAAAACTGTTAAATGATGAAAAATATCAGTCGAAAATTGCATGGGCGATAGCTGATGCAATTGAAAAATATTATATTAATCGTTAAAAGATATGTTTTTTTTTGATAATTTAATATGATAAAGTATTGACTTATTGGCTGTTTTGGGTGTATAATATAAGATAATATTTATATAAAACATAAACAGCCTGATAAGCTGTTTTAATAAAGAAAGGATATGAAACAAATGAGTAGAGTATACAACTTTTCAGCAGGTCCGTCAATGCTACCTGAAGAAGTATTGAAAAAGGCGCAGGAGGAAATGGTGGAATATGGCACAAGTGGTATGTCTGTTATGGAAATGAGCCACCGTTCAAAGGATTACGAGGCAATTATCAACGAGGCAGAAGCACTTGTCAGAGAATTGATGAACATTCCCGATAACTATAAGGTAATGTTTTTACAGGGCGGAGCTTCAACTCAGTTTGCAATGATACCGCTTAATCTCGGTGTTAATAAGAAGGCTGCTGACTTCCTTATTACAGGTCAGTGGGCAAAGAAAGCTGCTCAGGAAGCAGAAAAATATATTAAGGTAAACAAGATTGCTTCATCAGCTGATAAGACTTTCTCATACATACCCAAGCCGGGTAAGGATGAATTTTCATCAAAGGATGAGGTTGACTACTGCTATATCTGTTACAACAACACAATTTACGGAACAAGATTTGTAAATCTTCCCGAAAGTGACGCTACTTTGATTGCTGATATTTCATCAAATGCAATGTCAGAAGTAATTGATGTGACAAAGTTCGGTCTTTTATTTGCCGGCGCACAGAAGAACCTTGGTCCTGCAGGTGTTACTCTTGTAATAGTAAGGGAGGACCTTATCGGTGAACCGATGGATATTACACCGACAATGCTTACATATAAGACTCATGCAGACAACGGTTCGATGTACAACACACCTCCGACATATGCAATTTATATATTTAAGCTTGTTATGGAGTGGATTAAGTCAAAGGGCGGAATAGCTGCATTGCAGAAGGTAAATGAAGAAAAAGCAAAGATTCTTTATGATTTCCTTGACAATTCAAAAATGTTTAAGGGTACTGTTGTTCCTGAGGACAGATCATTGATGAACATTCCGTTCGTAACAGGAAATGACGAGCTTGACGCTAAATTTGTTGCAGAAGCAAAAGCAGCAGGCTTTGTAAATCTTAAGGGTCACAGATCAGTAGGTGGTATGAGAGCTTCGATTTATAATGCTATGCCGGTAGAAGGCGTACAGAAGCTTGTTGAATTTATGGCTGATTTTGAAAAGAAAAATTCATAATATACCGTTTGAATGAAAGGACTTGATGACATGTTTAATATTCTTACATTAAATAAAATCGCTGCATGCGGACTTGATAAGCTGGGCGATAACTATACAATCACAGATGATGCTGCAGCAGATGCTGACGGTATCATTTTGAGAAGCTTTAAGATGCACGACATGGAACTGCCTGCTTCGTTGAAGGCAGTTGCAAGAGCGGGCGCAGGTGTTAATAATATTCCTATAGATAAATGTACAGAAAAGGGTATTGTAGTTTTTAATACACCCGGAGCAAATGCAAATGCTGTTAAGGAACTTGTAATTGCAGGACTTATGCTTGCATCACGTGATATTATCGATGGAAATAAATGGGCAGATACACTTACCGGCGATGACATCGGCAAGCAGGTCGAAAAGGGTAAGTCGAATTTTGCCGGACATGAAATTTACGGAAAGACTCTTGGTGTTATCGGTCTTGGTGCAATCGGTATTCTTGTTGCAAATGCAGCACATGCTCTTGGTATGGATGTAGTTGGTTATGACCCGTACTTGAGCGTAAGCGGTGCTTTACAGCTTTCAAGACACGTTAAATGTGTAAATGACATCAAGAAGGTTTTTGAACAGTCAGATTTTATCACGTTGCATGTTCCTCTTCTTGATTCAACAAAGAATACAATTAATGCGGAAGCAATTGCAATGATGAAGGATGGCGTTAATATTCTGAACTTTGCAAGAGGCGGTCTTGTAAACAATGATGATATTAAGGAAGCTTTAAAGAGTGGTAAAGTACATAAGTATATTGTTGACTTCCCGGATGAAGAAACAATCAATTGCGAAGGAATTATTGCTATTCCGCATCTTGGTGCTTCAACTGAAGAATCGGAAGACAACTGTGCAATTATGGCTGCTCAGGAAATTAAGGATTACCTTGAAAACGGTAATATCCTGAACTCGGTTAATATGCCGAATTGTTCGCTTCCGGCTGATAATGTAGGCAGAGTAACGATTATTCATCAGAATGTTCCAAATGTTATTGCTCAGTTTACTGAAGCTTTGTCATGTGTAAATATCTCTGATATGATTAACAAGTCAAAGGGTGAAATCGCATATACAATTATTAATACAGACCACGAAATTCCTGCTGATGCAGTTGCAAAACTTGAAGCTATGGATAGCGTGCTTTCTGTACGTGTTATTAAATAATGTAAATTTAATTCAAAAAATCCTGTCAGTGTGACAGGATTTTTTTAGTAGAGAAATATCTCGCTTTGCTCGACGTGAAATAATTTACTTCGTAAATCATGAAATAAAAAGCTTTCGCTTTTTGTGAAATGAAATAAATCCATGTTCCGAAGTTATATTTCATACATCTACAAGGATTTATTTCGTTAAAAAACGACTATTCTTCGGAATAGTCGTTTTTTGGCACCCCCGACCGGAATCGAACCGATAACTAACCCTTAGGAGGGGTTTATTATATCCATTTAACTACGAGGGCATATACAAGATATGGTATATTGAAATTTATTACGAAAACTATTATACCATACAAGCTTCAAAAAAGCAATAAAAAAATAACATCATTTTGATGTTATTTTAAATTATAATTACAAGGTTAAAAACAGATGTCTAATGTTACAAAACAATCAGAAATGTTCTGGCAAAAATACGTTTGCATATTTAATCTGTATAACCTGACTTTTTCAGTGCAATTTCAAAAAGAAGCGAGCTTTCTTCTTCTGTAAACTTTTTATACAAACTGCTGCATTTGTTGGATAATGCAGTAAGTCTGCGGTCTGAAAGCGAACGGTTATGTTCTATATATTTATCCATTTTGTTATCGAAATATTTTTTACACAATGTAATATAAATACCTAAAATATATAACCTTAAAGAACGAATAAGAATGTTCATAAAAAATCCTCCGTTGATAATTACAGATATAGTTTATCCTGTAAATACAATAAAAAACATGAAATTTATGTTGACACGGGGAATATATGGTGATATAATAATAGCGAACAAATGTTCTGAATTGTGTGTAATCTAAATGTAATATCTGTGTAATTGATTTTTTTATATATTGTGGTTATAATTAGAAATGTGCATTATACAACCACAATATCTTGTGGTTGATGAAGAATAGAATTGCCAATTAATGAGAATGGCAAAACAGATAAAATACAAAGAATGGAGGAAAATAATATGCGTGTTGTTAAAAAGGATAATTCAAAAGAAGAGTTTAACGTACAAAAGGTTGTTGACGCAGTTAATAAATCGGCGTTCAGAGTACTTGTAAAATTTACCGAAGAAGAAAAAGAATTTATTTGCAACTTCGTTACTGAGCAGGCAAAGCTGATGGGCAAAGAGGATATAGATATTTCCGAAATGCATAATATAGTTGAGGGGGCACTTGAAAAAGTAAACCCCAAGGTTGCAAAAAGCTACCGTGACTACAGAAATTATAAGCAGGATTTTGTTGGTATGCTTGATGAAGTATATAAAAAAAGTCAGTCTATTATGTATATCGGAGATAAAGAAAACTCCAATACTGACAGTGCTCTTGTTTCGACAAAGAGAAGCTTGATTTTTAATCAGTTAAATAAAGAGCTTTATAAAAAATTCTTTCTTACTACGGAAGAGTTGCAGGCAATCAGAGACGGATATATTTATATCCATGATATGAGCGCCAGACGTGATACCATGAACTGCTGTCTTTTTGATGTTGAAAACGTTTTAAAAGGCGGATTTGAGATGGGTAATCTCTGGTATAATGAGCCAAAAACTCTTGATGTTGCATTTGATGTTATCGGAGATATAGTATTGTCGGCGGCTAGTCAGCAGTATGGCGGATTTACTGTTCCTTCGGCTGAATTAATTCTTGAGCCGTATGCTGAAAAGTCATATGTAAAATACATTGAAAAATATACTGAGCTTGGATTGTCACAGGAAAAGGCAGAGGAAATTGCCCTAAAAGAGGTTGAACGTGACCTTGATCAGGGCTTCCAGGGATGGGAATATAAATTTAATTCAGTATCTTCGAGTCGTGGTGACTATCCGTTTATTACCGTTACTGCAGGTACAGGTACAGGAAGATTTGCAAAAATGGCAACTATTTCAATGCTTCGTGTGCGTATGAACGGTCAGGGCAAAGAAGGACGTAAAAAGCCTGTTCTGTTCCCGAAAATTGTGTTCCTGTACGACGAAAATCTTCATGGTGAAGGTGGTCCTTTGGAGGATGTATTTGAGGCAGGCGTTGAATGCTCGTCAAAGACGATGTATCCTGACTGGCTTTCGCTTACGGGTGAAGGATATGTTCCGTCGATGTACAAAAAATACGGCAGAATTATTTCACCTATGGGATGCAGAGCGTTCCTTTCACCGTACTTTGAAAGAGGCGGCATAGAACCGGCAGATGAAGACGATAAGCCGGTATTTGTGGGAAGATTTAACATAGGTGCAATTTCGTTGCATTTACCGATGATTCTTGCTAAGTCAAGGCAGGAAAGCAGAGATTTTTATGAAGTTCTTGACTATTATCTTGAGCTTATCCGTCAGTTACATATAAGAACATATGAATATCTCGGAGAATTAAGAGCATCTACCAATCCGCTTGCGTATTGCGAAGGTGGTTTCTATGGCGGAAATCTTGGTTTATATGATAAAATCAAGCCGCTTCTAAAGTCTGCAACGGCTTCATTTGGTATAACTGCATTTAATGAGTTGCAAGAGCTTTACAATAAAAAATCTCTTGTTGAAGACGGTCAGTTTGCGATTGAAGTTCTTGAACACATAAACAAAAAAATAGAACAGTTCAAGAAGGAAGATGGAATTCTTTACGCTATTTACGGTACACCTGCTGAATCGCTTTGCGGATTACAGATTACACAGTTCAGAAAGAAATACGGAATAGTTGAAAAGGTTTCCGACAGACCTTATGTTTCAAACAGCTTCCATTGTCATGTTACAGAAGACATTACGCCGATTGAAAAACAGGACCTTGAAAGCAGATTCTGGAATTTGTCGAACGGCGGAAAAATTCAGTATGTGAAATATCCTATTGCATATAACAAGGAAGCAATAAGAGTTCTTGTAAGACGTGCTATGCAGATGGGATTTTATGAAGGTGTAAATCTTTCGCTGGCTTACTGCGATGATTGCGGACATGAAGAACTTGAGATGGATGTATGTCCGGTATGCGGCTCAAAAAATCTCACAAAGATTGACCGTATGAATGGTTATCTTTCATATTCGAGAGTAAAGGGCGATACAAGACTCAACGAAGCAAAAATGGCAGAAATAGCAGAAAGGAAAAGTATGTAATGCGTTATCACAATATCACAAAAGACGACATGCTGAACGGTGACGGTTTAAGAGTTGTGTTATGGGTTGCAGGCTGTGAGCATGCATGTCCCGAATGCCAAAATCCTGTGACATGGGATTTAAATGGCGGTATTCCGTTTGATGAAAATGCAAAACAAGAGCTGTTTGCTGAACTGGATAAAAGTTATATTTCAGGAATAACTCTTTCCGGCGGAGACCCCTTGCATACATGCAATCGTAAAGATATAGGCGACCTTGTTTGCGAAATCAGAGAAAAATATCCCCAAAAAACCATATGGGCATATACGGGATATGAATGGCAGGAAATAAATACATTGCCATTTATGGACAAAATTGATGTTCTTGTTGACGGAAAATTTGATGTAAAGCTTAAGGATATTACATTACCCTGGCGTGGTAGTTCAAATCAGAAAGTTATTGATGTAAAAAAGAGTATTGAGCTCGGAAAAATAGTTCTTCTTACGAAGTAAACGGAGGAAAATATGCAAAGAGTAGCACAGTTTGAAAAAGTAAGCCTTTCACAGTTTAAAGCAGACTGGGAAGATTCATTTTCGGGAAATTATAATATTGAGCAGATATATAATAATATTAAAATGCCTAAGCGTGCAACTACAGGTTCGGCAGGATATGATTTTTGTTCACCGCTTGATTTTGAACTAAAACCCGGTGAAACAATTAAAATCCCGACAGGTATACGTGTTCGTATAAATGACGGTTGGGTGCTTAAATTATATCCCAGAAGCGGACTTGGTTTCAAGTTTAGGTTGCAGATGAATAATACTGTCGGAATTATCGACAGCGACTATTATAACAGCAGTAATGAAGGACATATCTTCTGCAAAATCACAAATGATTCAAATGAAGGAAAAACAGTTTCACTAAAACAAGGTGATGGTTTTTGTCAGGGAATATTTGTAGAGTACGGAATAACTTTTGACGATGATGCTGATGGTATTAGAAACGGTGGTTTCGGAAGTACAAGTAAATGATTTAAGGGTGCTGTACTTAGCACCCTTCTGAGGGGAGTCAAAAATGATTTACAAAAATATAGAAATACATAATGTTGCAGAATTAATTAACAACGAAGATGGTAGTGTTTCGTGGAAGAGAGTGCCGTCATGCGTGAGCGATACAATGGAAGCAAAGGGTGCAGAAAATGTTGTTCATAATTCGACAGGTGTTGAATTGCGATTTGTGATTAAAGGTGAATGTGCAAAAATCATAATGAGTGCATATTCAGATGACAAAAATAACTTCAATACTTTTCATGTGTATTACGGCAGCATTCAGGGCGGATGGCAGGACCATGAAGTGCATAAATTTGTAGGTGCAGAGCCTGAGGAGTTTGTTATTGAAAAACCGAAAAATACTGAGAATTTAAAGAAAATGACGGAGTTCTCGGGAAGTGAATGGGATTGTGAGGTTGTCAGAATAATTTTTGACCGTGGTAGGTATAAAATATTCGATGTAATAGGCGAAGTAGAACCACCAAAGCCTGAACAATGCCCAAAGAAAACAATGTTGTCATATGGTTCGTCCATTACACATGGCTCTAATTCAATTGATATGTCACATTCATGGGTATCAATGGTAGGACATCGACTCGGGATGGATGTAAGAAATCTCGGAATGGCAGGAAGCTGTGCTATGGAGGAAGCTATGGCGGAGTATATTGCGTCCGAGGGTGAAAAAGGAAAGTGGGATATTGCTACACTTGAACTGGGTATAAATGTACTCACATGGGAAGAAGAAAAAATCTGGGACAGAGTAAGTAATATTATTACACAGGTAGCTTCAAGGAATCCCGAAAAGTCCATTTTTGTAATATCACCGTTTTATTATTGCGGTGAGGATTTTGAAAACGGTAATAACGGAACGAAATGGAGACGTCTTATTGAAGAAATTGTGAATAAGCTTAAATTTTCTAATGTTACATATATTAACGGGCTTGATGCAATTGATAATATGTCGTATATTTCGGCGGATGAAGTTCATCCGAATATTTACGGAGTTGAGCGTATCGCCGATGTGATTACGGAAAAAATCAAAAACATAATATACTAAAAAACTGCCATAAGGCAGTTTTTTTAGTATTTAGTATCGATAAGTGATAATTCGGTTTTCTGGATTGCTTTTAGGGTATTTTCGTTATGCACAAGCAGGTAGTAATATATTGCATCAAAAATTGCAAGCTGAGCAATTCTTGAACTGAGCGCAAGAATGTTTCTGCTTGTTTCATCGGATGAAGTACACAGTACCATATCAGCAGTTTTTGAAAGATGAGATTTACCGGAGCTTGTCACTGCAACAGTGACAGCGCCGTGTTTTTTTGTAACTGAAATCGCATCGACTATATCCTTTGATGAACCTGAATGGGAAACTCCTATTGCAAGGTCGTTTTCGGTAAGCTGTGATGCGGCAATTGCCTGCATGTGATTATCCGAATATGCAGTTGCGTTAATTCCGGCACGTATCATTTTATGACTTGCATCAAGTGCAATAGGTGCGGAGTTGCCAAGTCCGAAAATAACAATTCTGTTTGCTTTTAAAATTGCATCGGCAACACGTTCAAGCTCATTAAAATCAATTGTGTTACGTGTTTTTTCAAGCGTAATATATATATGATTGCTTACTTTTTTGTATATATCCGAAGCAGAATCAGAATCGTAAATATCTGTGTTTATCTTTTCACTTTTTGTTTCCTGTGCCAATGAGATTTTTAATCCCTGATAACCTGAAAAACCAAGACGTTTTGCAAATCTGAAAACAGTAGCCTCGCTGCACCCGCATTTTTCTGCAAGCTCTATTATAGACAACGGCAGAATTTCACCGGGATGGGCGAGAAGCCAGTCTGCAATTTGCTTTTCACTTTTGCTCATATCATCATATTGAGCATTTATTGCAAATGTTGTATTGTTCATAAACATATAACCTTTCTTTGGAATATACATTTATTATAGCACAAAACAATGCAAAGGTCAAATTATGAAAATTTTTTTCATAATTATTTATACAAAAAATGCATAAAAGATAAATAAAAACATAGATAATACCTTTGAAATCGAAATTTCTGATTTTTAAAGGATTAAAAAATAGTTTTCATAAAACTAAATAAAAATACAATAAAAAATGAAAAAAATTTTAAAAATCTGTTGACTTTTACACTGCACGGTGTTATACTGATGATATAAAGCAGAAAAATGCTTAAAAGGAGGGTCAATTATGTTAAATTATAAGCTGAAAATCGGACTTATTCCGATGCGTCGTGACATTGCAGACGGTAAAAAGCGAAAAGGCATTTTTGAACCGGGAAAGGCAGAGGAAAGATGCAGAGCATCGGTAAAGTACATAAAAGAAAAGTTTACTGATGACATTACTGAATTTGTCGACCTTGACTGGCTCAATGATGAAGCAATGCTTATCCGTACGGATGAGTGCGAACAGGTAAGAGATTATCTTGTAAAAGAAGAGGTTAATGCAATCTTTATCATTAACTGTAATTTCGGTAATGAAGAAGCAGCAGGAACTATTGCAAAGATGATGCAGCTTCCTACACTTTTGTGGGGACCGCAGGATACCGTGTTTGAAAGTAACGGTGTAAGATATACTGATTCACAGTGCGGATTGTTTGCTATAAGTAATCAGTTCAGACATCTTAAGGTTCCATTTTCATATATTGAAAATTGCCGTATAGAGGATGAAGTATTCACAAATGGTTTACAGAGATTTTTATCTGTAGCAACAATGGTAAATAACTTCAAGAAGCTCAGAATTACTCAGGTGGGTACACGTCTGAATCCTTTCAAGAGCGTTATGGTTAATGAGCTCGAACTGACAGAACGTTTCGGATTTAATATGCAGACTGTCAATATGGCGGTTGTTGCTGATAAGTTCCCGAAAATATACGATAAAATGAGTGACTTGCTTGATGCTGACGTTGCCAAATTAAAGACTCAGTATGATGTTAAGGATTTCAGTGATGAGGATTTAAAGAAAATGCTTACATTTGTTTATCTTTATATTGAAATCTTTAATGAAACAAAAGCAGACGTTCTTACATCGGAATGTTGGACCAGTATGCCGTTGGCATTTGGAACAAATCCATGTCTTGCTATGAGCATTTTGTATGATATGGGTTATATCGTTGCTTGTGAGTCTGACGTTTACGGTGCGATTTCAAGTGCGCTTTTAACATGTGCTGCAAGAGGTAAGAATGCAAGCATGTTCGGTGAATTTACCGTAAGACATCCTGAAAACAAAAATGCTGAATTGTTATGGCATTGCGGACCGTTCCCGTATTCAATGAAAAAGGATGGTATTCAGGCTGAATTGTTTAACGGAAAACCGTCATTCAGAGCCAAGGACGGACGTTATACAATAGCAAGATTCCAGGGTGACGGCGGCAAATATACATTGCTTGGCGGAAACTTTGATTCAACAGAAGGCCCGCATACCTTTGGTACACATGTATGGGCACAGTTCAAAGACCTTTCAGCTATTGAAAAGAAGCTTATAAACGGTCCTTACATACATCACATGAGCGAAATCTACGGCGACTACAACGAAGTTCTTGAAGAATTCTGTAAGTATGTTGATGGATTGGAATTTGACCCGATTGAAGAATAAAAAGGAGAAAAAACAATGAATGATTTTCTATTTGATATGATTGCCAGCGAACTTGAAGATGCCGTTGGCAAGGCAAATTGTTCTACGAGAACAGTAGACAAGATTACACACAGTGTTGACTATTTCTGGCTTTCAAGAATGTGGGCAGACAGAGGTCTGAGAATGCCCGAGGCTGATATTGTTGTATCACCCAAGGATGCCCAGGAAGTATCAAACGTATTAAAGATTGCTAACTATTACAAAATCCCCGTAACAACATGGGGTGGCGGCGGCGGTACTCAGGGCGGTGCTATTCCTGTATGTGGCGGTATCGTGCTTGATACAAAGCGCATGAATAAAATTTATGACTTTAACGAAAGCGGAATGTACATAGAGTGCGGAACCGGTGCTATTTATAAGCATATTGAGTGGGCGGCAAACGAAAGAGGATACGCAACAATGCATTATCCTTCGTCACTTACATGTTCAACAGTCGGCGGATTCCTTGCACACAGAGGTATCGGCGTGTCATCAACAAAGTACGGTAAGATTGATGACATGGTTCTCCAGATGGAGGTTGTTCTTCCTGACGGTACAATTATTGAAACATCACCTGCACCCAAGCATGCGGCAGGTCCTGACCTTAACCAGATATTTATTGGTTCAGAAGGTACACTTGGTATCATGACAAAGGCTCAGATGCGTATTTACGAACAGCCCGAATCAAGAAAGTTCAGAGGCTTCCTCTTCAAGAACATGACAGATGCATTTAATGCAGGAAGAGAGCTTTTACAGAAGTTCAAGCCTTCGGTTATGAGATTGTATGACGAAGCAGAAACAGCTTCACTTATTAAGAAAATTGTCGGTGTATCAAAGCCGGGTGCATTTATGAACATCGCTATTGAAGGTGTTTCAGAAATTGTTGAAGTTGAAGAAAAGATTTT
>JAXJRQ010000211.1:0-6453 GCA_036310525.1 Clostridia bacterium | reverse complement strand
TGAAAATATTCGTACACACCGCACACACAATATTAATGACAATATACCCTATATAGCTTTTATATACTACAAGAGCAACTGCCTGCAATATGTACTTCAAAACCGCAAACAAGTCCTCGCTTACACTGTTTATATAACTTTGCTGATATGCATTTAAAAGTGTACGTTTATACGCAAAAAAGTAGCTCAGTACTGTATTTGCAAGAAACAGCACATATATAAGATTAAGGTTTGATACATTCACCGCTTCTTTTGTAAAGAAATGCATGAATGGTAAAAGCATAGGACCTACTATAGCTGTCAGAATACCGATGGCATGATATGTTTTCCGATAAAAAGCCATAAGAGAGCCTATTCTTTTTTCATCGCCTTCATCAATAGGCTTATACAGTGCAAATGCAACCGATGTGCCTATTCCAAGCTCGGTCATTGAAAGAATCATCAGCATACTTTCCATAACTGAATTTACGCCCAGATAATCCTGACCGAGATTATGTATAAACAGCCACCTCACGCCAAATCCCATCAGTATTGTTATAATCTGACCTGCAAACGCAAGCACGCTGTTTCTTAAAGAATTTAAAAATCTCATTGCTACACCTTACTGATTTATTCTGTTATTTTTTTTAGAAATTCAATGAAGTTTTCGTCAAAGCTACCGCATCCGCCGTTTTCGATAACGGAAATCGCCTCATCACGTGACATAGCCTCACGGTATATTCTGTCCATGGTAAGGGCGTCATACGCATCACATACTGCAACCGCCTGAACATATATCGGCAAATCCGACTTACCGTTATATCCTTTACCATCACATCTCTCATGATGATAAAGGCATATGTTTTTAATTATTTCATACTCATCCGCATTAAGATGCTCCTCCACCGCCTCAAAGCCGAGTCTTGTATGTTCAATCATACGCTGTTTTTCCTCATCGGTAAGAAACGAATCCTTTGTCAGTATATAATTCCCGACATAAAGCTTACCCACGTCATGGAGAAGAGCGCCCTTACATATGCAGTCAATTTCACTGCCTGTATACGATGTAAAACCTTCTGTATTCATACGTTTAATCATATTGTACACAAATGTTTTTACATGTATTGAATGATAATATGTTTCGGAATTGGAAATTTTAAGCTCGTTCATTAATTCCTGCAATTTTTCCTGCATTATTATCACGCTTTTCCCCTCCATCTTACTTCAAAAATTTTTCTTATGACTGTATGCGGCAGCATAAGAAGCACCGCATTAACAGCCGCATCCTTTCGGCTTATTACCGATTTATCCATATTGCGGTATGCATCAAGCGCTTTTTTCCTCTCGCCGTCAATCAGGTAGTGTCTGAATCGGCGCATGGTGAACCATTCCATCACTTTTCTGATATTTTCTCTCTTTTCGTAAGGAATTGTTTCATCTGTATAAAGTTCCTCAACTGTATCAAAAAATCCCCAGTCTGCATCAAAGGATTTTGTTTTTGTTGCTGTGGAATTTTCTTTTTTGTACGTTGCGGTCGCTTTTTTAGAAAGCACCACAGGATAGTATGCCGCAACACGCAACGAAAGCTCAAGGTCCTCGCCTATTTTACAGCCTTCAGGGAAACCGCCCGCTTTATTCATAGCTTCTTTTGATATGCAGGTAGTTATAACGGTAAACATCTTTGCAGACTTATCCTTATGGTATTCCTCAAAAAAGTCCTCAAGATACACATCCACCGCCTTATCCTTAAAAAAGTCACATTCCGTTATCATATCACCGTTTACAAGCTCCGTTCTTGTAAACGTGCCATACAGTCCGGCATTGGGATATTTCTCTATCAGGTCTTTCATTACCTCAAGGTGATTTTCGTGCCATACGTCATCAGCGTCAAGGAATGCGATATGACTGCCCTTTGCAAGCTTTGCTCCGTTATTCCTTGCCACGGATACGCCGCCGTTTTTCTGAGATATGATGTGAACATTATCATTGTCACGGTATTTTTCGAGCTTACTCAAGGTAGCGTCCGAAGAGCCGTCATCAACGATAATAAGCTCCCAGTCGGATATTGTCTGCAAAAACACACTTTCAACTGCATTATTAATAAATTTTTCTCCGTTATATACAGGAATTATCACTGAAAACATACTCTCACCTCAATTACATATTTATATAAAATATAAAAGCATAAACGGCCAGTCTATGAAAAAGTCAACGGTCATTCCGAAAACTATAAATGCAAAATTAAATATCAGCTGAAGCATTTTTATATCCTCGCCCTCATAACCTGGATTTTTTGAAAAATGCTTTAATAGTCTGTAAGTAAATATCATAAAGAGCGGTATGTAAATAATCAGCGTTCCTATGATACCAAAATTAAGTATACTCTGCAAGTATGAATTATGACAGGCTATGGACATAATGCTGTAGTCAATAACCATAACCGTTACAACGCTTCCGCCCACAAGCTTTCCCCACAAACCTTTTTGCGAAAATACCGCAATCGCCTGTTGCCATATGTCGTATCTGTCCGTAGTCAGCAGATCCCATCTGCCACGTGGAATATACGACAGCTTTTCGGTGATACGGATAATCAGTCCGGCTATTACGTCAATCTGCCTTAGCTGCGGAACAGCAAGAATTACCGCAACCAATATTACCATAGCAATAAACATAAAGGTCAGTATGAAAAATGATTTGCCTCTGAATTTAAGAATAATAAGTAATATAGCAAAGCTCATAAGTATCATCAGTGCCGAAAGACTTGCCGTTTGCAAAAGCATTATCCCGAAAAGCGCAAGAAATATCCCACGCATCCATAAAGGCAGTCCTTTTACCGTCAGAGCACAGATTATACACAGACTGTAAAAAAGTCCTGCAAAGTTAGCATCACTCAGCGCACCGAAATTACGGCTTACCTTTTGCGCTCCTGCACCGCTTACGTTAATTGCTTTTGTAAATTCATCGTTTGTCCAGCCAAATACACCCGACGCAACACCGCCGAGCATAAAGGAGAATATGAATTTCCGCATAAGACGGTTATTCGTAAGAAGCTTTGACAAAACTATGTACGCCAATACGCAGTCAACTATAACATTAAGACCTATTCTTATACTTTCAAATCTGCCGGTTGCAAAAAGACTATGCATAAAAAACACAAAAAGCGCCGGCAGATATGCAATACGGAATTTCGTTTTCGGCAAATCTATTACAAACCTTATAACCACAAGGTATGAATAGACTCGATAGGCAGGTGTATCACCAAGCAACAGACGGTATCTTAAATATATAAACAGCGCTATGTACAGATAAAAATTCTCGTCAAAAAAGCTTACTGCAATACACCCGAGAAGAGCAAGAGACGCCAAGGAGCTAAGCTGCGGAAAAGGTCCCGGAATAAGAGAACACAAAAAACCAAGAAGATATATCATATCATACATTCTTCTCTTAAACAGCATTTTTTTATCTGTTAATTCAGCTGTATTTTCAAAAATCCCCAAAGCTGAAGCTCTCATCCGTTATCCCTCCTTTACATTAATTTATCCACCAAAGCGTCAAATACGGCGATTTCTTTTTCGTTGCCATAGTCGGTATTTAAAATGTTGTTTCTCATTTCATCAAGCATATGCGGATTGGTGATTACATTTTTAAGTCCCGCATACAAGGCTTCCTCATTATTATCAAAAACCAGTCCGTCAAATCCGTCTTTTATCTGCTCTCTTGCCGAAGTATATTCGGTAACAATCGGTACTATACCCATAATGAAGCTTTCCGTAATTACCATAGGCTTGCCCTCGTGTCTTGACGGCAGAAGAAATGCATCGAATTTTTTCAGATACGGAATAGGATTTTCACGCACACCTACGGGATATATAATATCCTCAAGATGTTCATTTTTTATCATGTCCTTAAGAGAGTGCATATCTCTTCCCTTGCCTATTATAACCCATCTCACATTATCAATGAGTCCTTCCTTTTTAAGTCTTGAAAATGTCCTTACGGCTCTGTCAAGACCCTTATGCTCAAAGCTTATTCTTGCAACGGTTATGAATTTGAGCAAATTACCGTCATCATCAAAGGGCAAAATTGCCTCCTCTTCTTCACCCTTTGCCCTTACGTATTCCGAGGACAAAAGATTAGGAATAAAATACGCTTTATCCTTATGTTCGGGATGATTTTTTACATAGCTTTTCATGCAGTCATCGCTCACAAAAACAAGAGCATCCGCACCGTCAAGAGCTTTTTTGTCGACCTTGAAATCCATACCCGATTTCTCAAACTCTACATGATTCCATATGATTTTCTTTTTCGCCTTTACGTTTTGCATTACGTAGTTCATGCACCATGTAAATTCATATGCAACGGCAATGTCGTATTCCTTGTCAATTTTCCTCGAATACTTACAGCCCTGCTTCGACATAATCTGTACAGCTTTTCTTTTATTCTTTTTGATTTTTTTATAGTATCTGTCTCTTATAACCGCCCACAAATACGGCAAAGACAATGCTTTTTTAAAAATATTTGAGACAGAGCGGCTTTCGTGTATTTTCCCCTGCGGAAGAATATTTATTTCGTCTTTTATGCCGTATCTTCCGTCATTCTCATAAAACATCACATCGACATCATATTTATCGGTGTCAAGTGCATTCGAAAAATTCACAAGTGACGTCATTGCACCGCCTATATGCGCCTGAATGAAGCATACCAGAAGCCTGATTTTTCTACCCGCTACATCCTCAAGAAAAAGATTGTTTTCTTTTAACCACTCCTGAGTTATAAAAGGATGCGGTTTCGGTAGTGTATTATCTGTAAGAACTCCGTCTATATAATCAGGATGAGTCATAAATTCAACGTCCGTTCTGATTTCGTCTTTGTTTTTACTTTGCATAAAATCCTGAACCGAACAAAAATATCGTGTAGTACGGATTTTCGCCGTACCGATTCTTAAATGTTTTATTATTGCATTGAATACAGTCTTATATATCTTAAACATCAATGAAAAGCCGTTTTCCGAAACATTTCTGCTTATCCTTGCAGATGTAAATTGATATTTTTTAAGTAACCGTCTCACTTGCGAATATACCGAAAAATACGAATGTGTATAGTTATGAGAATCAGCATGTCTGAGCGTGAACCCCATATCCAAAAACTTTTTTATCTGTGCTTCAACCTCGCTATAAATTGCCATTCGTATACTTTTTTTCAAATATAATCTTGATTTAAACGGTATATGAAAGTCGCCTTTGAAATATCCGTTTTCATCGCAAAGCTCAGATTTGGCACATTCTGATGATAATGCTTTACCCTCGGTCAAATTAATATGCAGACCGACACAATCAAAAAAGCCATTTAAGCGTGCAAGCTCTGCCGCTTCTTCTGCACCGGGCATATTCACCATAATTGTAGTCCGATTAATCAATTTTTTTCTAAAACAATCCGATATTGCTCTGTTTACAGACTCGCTGTAACCAAAATCATCCGCATTAATAATCACACCGTCACCCCGTTATTTTCTTAAGGTAAAAATCTTTCCCATCAGTACACCGCTAAACGGCATAATATAAAAACCAATATACATAAGTCTGCGCTTTAGCGGTATTGAGCTTCTTTTTATCATTTCTTTGAAATTTTCCCTGTAAATACACATATATGTACCGTTTATGCAGTCATTATCACGCTCACTTTTTTTGAGATACATCTGTTCACAATAACGCAAAATCATGTCAGTACATATTTTTTCTTTTGTCTTTAATACCTGGTCGCTAAGATTTTTCTCTTCAAAAAACTTTATTCTCTCCGAATATGCTTTTAAAAAGTCATATTTATGGGGACTGTCCTTAATATTTCTGGCAATGTCATCCATTATACTCTCACTGCGCTGATAATAGTAGTACAGTTTTTCATCAGTAAACACAATATTTTTTGCATTATAAACAGCACGATATGTCACAAACTCGTCTTCATTAATTACACCGACAGGAAAAAGAATATCAAAAAAAACGTTCATTTTATATACTTTTGCACTGCACTGAGATTTGATTACATATCCCAAAAGAGCATTTTGCCAATCCATACACTGAATATTAGAAGGCTGAATTTGTGGTGTAAAGCTGTCTGCGCTGCCTTTTTCGTATTCGCACTGCACCGCATTACAACCATTTTCTTCGCACAGACTAATCATTTTCTGAGCAAAGCTCTCATGCACAAAATCATCCGAATCAAGAAAAGTGATATAATCCTCAGCATCGGCAATTTCATAAACATATTTAAGACCTGCATTTCTTGCATCGGATAAGCCGCCGTTTTCTTTGTGAATTACTATTACATTTTCATACTGTTTTGCGTAGTCATCGCAAATTATAGGACAGTTATCGGGAGAGCCGTCATCAACAAGAATAATATGTGTATCGGGGTGGCTCTGATTAAGCACCGAATCCACACAACGCTTAAGATATGCTTCAACCTTATATACAGGTA
>JAXJRQ010000210.1:0-11551 GCA_036310525.1 Clostridia bacterium | reverse complement strand
GTGTAAAGGGGGCTGGCGCCGAAGGCGACTGGGGGATTGTAAAATCAGCATTATTGTTAATTATATACGAACAATCCCTCCGAGTTTTGCTACGCAAAACCCACCTCCCTTTACACAAGGGAGGCTCTCACTTCGATTATTCATCATCCCTACAAATTACAATTTACACGTATTCTTTGCAAAAAACCACACAAAACATTACAAAAAAAATTACAAATCCTTAAAAATCGCCTTAAAACGGGCAAGCTATGTTACAAATATAATAAGAAATTGTGTCTTGCTTGCTATTTGAGGCGATTTTTATTATAATATACGTGTGGAGGTGTAACCTCTCCAAACAATGCAAAGAAAGGTGAACAGCTTTGAAGGAAGGAACAAAAATTCTGCTCTCACTTATGCAGCTGGAAATAGGCGGTGCGGAAACGCATGTAGTCGAGCTGGCAAAGGAGCTTAAAAGAAACGGATTTATTCCCGTTATAACCTCAAACGGCGGAGTGTACGTAAAGGAGCTTGAGGAAGCAGGCATAAAGCATTATACAGTGCCGCTCCAGAACAAAAACCCCTTAAACGTAATAAATTCCGTACGTCTTCTTAAAAAGATAATCAAAACCGAAAATATAGATATAGTACATTCACATGCCCGAATCCCGTCGTTTATACTCGGCAAGCTTCATAAAATAATGAAGTTCCCGTTTGTCACAACGGCGCATTGGGTATTTACCACAAAATACGGACTCAAATATATAACCGACTGGGGCGAAAAAACAGTTGCTGTGTCTGACGATATAAAAACATATCTTATGGACAATTACGGTATCCCTGCAACAGATATTCAGGTAACAATAAACGGTATTGATACAGAAAAATTCTCGCCTGATACTGACTGCACCGATATAAAGAAAGAGTTTGGTGTAAAAGACAGCGATTTTGTAATTTCGTATGTGAGCCGTATGGACGAATCCAGAAGCCTTGTGGCAAAACAGCTTATCGAAGCAGTGCCGAAGCTTATAAAAGATATTCCCAATCTTAAGGTGCTTATTGTCGGTGACGGTGATGACTTTAACAACGTAAAATCAATGACCGATAAGGTAAATTCAGATGTCCAAAGTGAGGTTATCTCGCTTGCGGGTGCACGTGTTGATATTAACAAATTCGCCGCAGTGTGTGATTTGTTTGTGGGCGTAAGCCGTGCCGCACTTGAGGCAATGGCGGCAAAAAAGCCTGTCATTATTTCAGGAAACGAAGGCTATATCGGTCTGTTTGACGAAAGCAAACTGCAGGTGGGCATAGATACAAACTTCTGTTGCCGTGGCTGTGAAGAATCAACATCGGAGCTAATTTATAATGATATAAAACGTTTTTATGCTTTAAATACGGAAGCGCAAAATGCACTTGGCGAATACGGTCGTGAGCTTATAAAGCGTGAATATTCCGTTGCACGTATGGCAAAGGACAGCATAAAGGTTTACGACTGGGCGTTAGCAAAGAATAAGGAAATACTTGTATCGGGATATTACGGCTTCAGGAACAGCGGTGATGACGCTCTTTTAAATGCAATAATTGAGAGCATATGTGAATACAAGGAAAGTCCAAATCTCGTGGTTTTGAGTGCAGATGCAAAGGAAACCATGCGCACAAACCGTGTAAAAGCAATCAACAGATTTAATATATTTAAAATCATCAAGCACATGAAAAAAGCGGAAATGCTTATATTTGGCGGCGGTACGCTTATTCAGGACGGTACCAGCTCAAAATCACTGTGGTATTATCTGATGATAATTGCGCTTGCAAAGAGATATAACTGTAAGGTTATGCTCTATTCAAACGGAGTAGGACCGCTTAATAAGGAAAAGAACAAGAAGTTTGCGGCTAAGGTTTTAAATAATGTTGACCTTATAACCTTGCGTGACGGTGCATCCTATGAAACTCTTCGTGAAATAAACGTCACCAATCCGAATATAAAGGTTACGGCAGACCCTGTTTTTGACCTCGAATGTGCCGATAAGGAGCATGGCAGACAAATCCTTTCTTCACTCGGTATTGTGACGGACAAAAAATTACTCGGTGTTTCGGTGAGAAAATGGAATGGCAATGCTCGTGACTTTGAAAAGAGTGTCGCTATGGCTTGTGATTATGCGGCGGAAAAATACGGATTTTATCCCGTGTTCATTCCCATGCAGCACGAAAAAGACATGGCAATCTCGAAAAATATAATGAAGCTTATGAAAAACAGCGCAACAGTACTTGAAAAGAATTATTGCGTTGAGGACATAATGAGTTTGTTTGCGTGTATGGATTTGTGCATGGGCATGCGCCTGCACAGCCTGATTTATGCGGCATCTGCGGCAATTCCCGTTATAGGAATTTCATATGACCCCAAAATCTTAAGCTTTATGGAATACACGCATCAGAAGTTCTGCACCGAGGCAGGTACATTAAGTGCAGATAACCTGAAAAAGCTTATTGACTCATGCATGAATGAATACGACGCCGTATGTGCGGAGCTTAGCGAATACTGTATTGCGCTAAAGCAAAAAGCAAAGGAAAACGGCGCCATGGCGGTTGAGCTTTACGAAAAAAATTAGGAGGAAGGACACTTGAGCGAAAGTAATTCGGGAAAGAAAATGCTCTTTACGGCAGGCATAATGGTTGTTGCAACGCTTGCGGCGAAGGTGCTCGGTCTTGTGCGTGATTCGCTTATAGCGGCATTTTTTGCAACAGGTATGCAGGCGGACGCTTTTATGGCGGCGTCAAAGCTTCCCACAACGCTGTTTGATATGGTAGTGGGCGGAGTAATCAGTGCAACCTTCATTCCTGTTTTTAATGAAATAATCACAAAAGAAAATAAAGAGAATGCAATGAAATTTGCTAATAAATTCGTCACAATGATTTTGATGATAACGGTATTTATATCCGTTTTCGGTATAATTTTTGCGCATCCTCTCACAAATATGATTGCACCCGAATACACGGGCGAAAAACATAATTTGACTGTACAGCTTACAACAATAATGTTTCCCATGATAATTTTCACGGGACTTGCATTTTCGTTTGTGGGACTTCTGCAGTCGTTCGGGGAATACAATATCCCCTCAATCATAAGCCTTGTATCTAATGTAGCAATTATAATATATTTTGTACTGTTCGGCAAAAAATTCGGTGTGCACGGTCTTGCGGTAACAATGGTTATTGCGTGGTCATTGCAGGTTGCGGTACAGATACCGTCGCTTGTTAAATTCAAGTTCAGGTACAGACCCGACTTCAGACTCAGGGATGCGCACATAAAGCAGGCGCTTCTGCTTGCAGGACCGATGCTTATAAGCACATGGGTACAGCCGCTTTACACGATTGTCAACTCAAGACTTGCATCGGGAATTGACGGCGCATATTCATCGCTTGAATATGCCAACAGACTCTATCTTATAGTGGTGGGTGTGTTTTCGTTTGTGGTAACAAACCTGATTTTCCCAAGACTATCACGTGCAAATGCGTCCGACAACAGCACCGAAGCACAGACGATAGTCATGAATTCCCTCAAAGGAATTGCTATTATAATTCTTCCGCTGATGGCAGGCTTTATCATACTTTCTTCGCCAATAACCTCGCTTATATATGAGCATGGCGAATTTACTCCCGATAAGGTAAAAATAGTAGCAGGTGCACTCACGTGCTATTGCGTGGGTATGCCCGGTCTTGCAGTGAACGAGATTTTGTCAAAGACATTTTTCTCAATGCAGGACAGTAAAACCCCTATGATAAATTCCGTAATCAGTATGATATTCAATATTGTTGCCGCATACATCCTCTTTAATTTCTTCGATGTAAACGGACTTGCGCTTGCGGCGGCACTCGGCAGTATTTGCAACGCTGTTTTAAACACTGTATGCATTGCAAAAAGATGCCCCGAAATGGCAAAGAAGAGCGATTTTGTAAGCATTTTAAAAATAATTATCGCTACACTTATTATGGCGGCGGTGGTATGGGCATTGTATTCGGTGCTTGGCTCAGGCTTTAGCGGAGTAGGCGGAAATATTCTGACGGTTTGCCTGTGTGCATTTGCGGGTATTGTTGTTTACGGTATCTGCGTATGGGTGCTTAAGGTAAAGGAAATCCGTGATTTAATAAAGAAGTAACTTTAACGAAAGGAAAAAACAAAATGAACAGTTTGATTTTAGCCACTTTGGGGGCATTTTTCAAAGCGTTTTCCGGGCTGTTTCAAAAAAGCGCATTGTTTACGCTCATAAATAAAATATCGGGTGCTTGTTCAAAATCATGGGAAAACAGCACAATCATGACAGCTCTGCGCCGTGACAGCCGTGACGGTATGGCTGTAAAAAGCGCAACGGGCAGATTTTTAAGACTGCCGTTTACCATGCTTGAAAAAATGCGGTATGGTCTGGGTGCTTTTCTTAAAGAAAAATCCAAAAACAGTGTATTCTGTACACTTTCACGCACATATGTGCAGAATTTCATGGCAGTGAACGTGAAATTTTTCGGAATAATGCTTCTGTGTATGTCACTTGCATATACATTCATAAAATTTGCAATGAGTGGAAGCCTTTCAAAGATTTCGCTTATAGCGGCGGTTTTCGGAGCAATTATTTCACTTGTAAACTTCAACCTCATGGGATTTTTAAATCCCTCAAAGGTGGTCACTTTTGTGAAAAATGCCGCAGGCTTTCGTGGACTTAACTTTGAATTTTACGATGAAAAGGAAACAAAAGGCGTTTCAAGAATAGTTCTTGCAGCCGTTACGGGATTTATCTCGGGTGCGGTTATGAGCTTTATGCCGCTTTACGGCATAGCAGTGCCGTTTTTGTTATTCGGTGCGTTGCTTGTTCTGTTTTATCCCATAGTCGGAGTGTTTGCGGCGGTGTTTATTGCACCCATTATGCCGACAATGGTTCTTGCGGCGGCGTGTTTGTGGACGGGCATTTCGCTTATTCTTCATTCGCTTACAGATGAAGGCTTCAGATGGCGTTTTGACGGAGTAGGCGTGTGTATACTGATATTTTTAGCGGTATTATTCATTTCGTCACTCACTTCCTTTGCACCTGTGGGCAGTCTTAAGGTGTGGGCGATGTACTTCGTGTTTACGCTGTTCTATTTTGTGATAATAAATACAATCAAAACAAAAAATCAGATGTATTCGCTTTTAAAGGTGTTCGTAATATCGGGCGCACTCGTTGCACTTTACGGTGTGATGCAGTATGTGTTCGGCTGGACAACCTCAAATGCCTGGATAGACGAAACCATGTTTGAAAACGATACAATGCGTGTCTATTCAACACTTGCAAACCCGAACGTGCTTGGTGAATTTCTGCTTCTTGTTCTGCCCGTTGCGGCGGTGTTTGCAATAAAGGAGAAATGTAAATACCTTTCAAAATGGGCATATCTGGCGATGTTTGGCGTGTTGGGGCTTTGTCTTGTGCTTACCCAGTCGAGAGGCTGCTGGATTGGCTTTATGCTTTCGGTTGTTGTGTTTGTGACGTTCTATGAAGGCAGATGGTGGGCATGTATACCGCTTGTAATTTTGCTTTTACCGATGATTGTTCCCGACACTGTTGTTGACCGAATTGCCAGTGTCGGCAACATGGAGGACTCCTCCACCTCGTACCGTGTGTATATCTGGATGGGAACTCTCGGCATGATGAAGCACTACTGGCTCGGCGGAATAGGAATGGGCGAAGCGGCATTTTCACAGGTTTATCCGCTGTTTATGTACAATGCAATCATTGCACCGCATTCCCACAACACATTTTTACAGCTACTCGTTGAATCGGGCATAGGCGGACTCGGAATATTCCTTGTGATGCAGGGTGTGTTCATGGTGAAGATGCATACGCTTTATCAGATGGACTACAAGAAAAACCGTGACAGTGCAATGGCGCTTGCGCTTGGCTGCGGAGTTATTGCGTTTTTGGCGCAGAGTATGTTTGACTATACTTTCTATAACTACAGGGTAATGGCAATATTCTTTATGGTAATGGCATTCGGAACAGCACTTAAATATATAAAGAGCGGAGAGGAAGAAATAGCATGAAAAAGAAAATCATCGAGGTTTCCTCGGATACAAATATAGGCGGCGCAGGTAAATGTCTTCTGACATTGCTTGAAAATTTCAACTATGATGAATTTGAAGTAAAAACGATACTTCCGAAAAACAGCCTTTTAAAGCCGCATATGGAGAAAATGGGCGCAACGGTAATAGAGGTTGACGGAATTGCCGATAAATCGCTTGATTTCGGTGCGGTAAGCGAGCTTAGAAAAATTTTTAAAAGCGAAAAACCCGACCTTGTTCATACACATGCGAGTATGTCGGCACGAATTGCCGCAAAGCAGGCAGGAGTTAAGGTTATATACACACGTCACAGCGTTTTTGACCCGCCGAAAAAAATCTCTCAGGGTATAGGCAAGGTAATTAACGGATTTGTAAATAATTCACTTGCAGACGGAATAATTGCAGTTGCCGAAGCGGCAAAAAAGAACCTGACCGATACGGGCGTGAGTGAGAAAAAGATAAATGTAATTTTAAACGGTGTGGACGGACTTACGCCTCCGACAGACGATGAAAAAGCCGCATCACGTGAGCGTTTCGGCGTAAAGGACGGCGAAAAGGTGGTTTCAATCGTTGCACGCCTTGAGGATATAAAAGGTCATGAGTACTTTATTGAGGCGGCGGATGAAATCATAAAGGACGGAATTAATGCAAAATTCTTTATTGCAGGTACCGGCTCGTACGAAAACACCTTAAAAGAAAAGGTGAAATCGCTTAATCTGGAGGAGCATGTTATTTTCACGGGATTTATAAGTGATGTTGACAAGCTTATGAGCATAACCGATATTCAGGCGAATGCTTCATACGGCACCGAGGCAACAAGTCTTGCTCTTTTAGAGGGAATGAGGATCGGAATACCGGCGGTTGTGTCGGATTTCGGCGGAAATCCGGGCGTAATCAAAAACGAAGTCAACGGACTTATTGTTCCAAAGCAAAACAGCGCTTTGCTTGCAAAAGGCTTAAAGCGACTGCTCACAGACGATAATCTGTACGAAAAGCTCTCGGACGGTGCAAAGGAAATATTCAAAACCACCTTCACAGCCGAAGCGATGACTCGTAACACGGAAAACTATTACAGACAAATCATAGAAAAGAGGTAGGGAAAATGGAGAAGAAAATGAAATGGACAGTCATTGATACGCTGATTGTGCTTGTGGTTGCGGCAGTGGTTGCAGTGGGTGCGCTGATGTTCGGACCAAAGCTTATTGGCAAATCAAAAAGCGAAAAAGTGACTTTTGTTGTCATGATGCAGGAAAAGGATATTGAGCTTGCCGAAGCAATGAAGGCGGGCGATAAGGTTACGCTTTCTCTTGCTGAAAAGGACGGCGGTATAATCAAGGATGTAAGCTACGTACCTGCAACAAGACAGACCTTCAGCAGTATGAACGGTGTTTATATTGATGTTCCCGTTGAAAACAAGGTGGATATATATGTAACTGTTGAGGCAGACTGCATTATTTCCGAAACAGCCGCAAAAACAGGCGATACAGCTATAAAAGTAGGTACAGACATACCCGTCAGAGGAAAAGGCTTTGCTTCCTCAGGCTATATAATCACGATTGATAAATAAGGAGGAAGAGCAATGTTATTGGATAAGAACGGAAAGATAAAGGGAAAATTCAGTATTGTTGATGCGGCAGTGCTTGTGCTTGTTGTGGTAGTGATAGCAGGTATATGCGTAAGATATTCGAGCGTTGTCACAAGCGCAGTCAAGTCAGATGCAAGCTTTCGTTATGTAATATGTATACCGGCTGTAAGAAGCTATACGGTTGAGGCTATCAAAGAGGGCGATAATGTTACCGATAAAAAGGCAGAAAATGTACTCGGAAAGGTTGTCGGCGTGTACACAGAACCGGCAAAACAGCATGCAGTAACTGCCGACGGTACGGTTGTGAATGCACTTGTGCCCGACAGAAGTGATTTCTATATCACAATCGAAGCAAACGGCAAAGAATCCGATACAGGATATATCCTGAATGATTCAACCGAGCTTTCAGTCGGCAGAACAATAGACCTTTTCACCGAAAGATGTAAAACCTCAGGAAAAATTAAGTCTGTAGAAGTTATTGAATAAATAATATGAATAATGACCCATCAAATTCAAGCATAAAAACAAACGAAGATATATCTCAGAGGCTTGAAAAAATAGAAAAAGAAATAAATGATATAAAAAGACATTTGAAATAATATAACGCAGTGATTATGATACAATCTATCATAATCACTGCGTTTTTTTGTTTGGCAAAGTGTTGACAAAGGGAATTGGGTATGCTATAATGCAATTAGTTAAATCATTTAACTAATTGCGGGGGTGAGTGTGTGAAAATATTCAATAAAGGGTTCAATTTCAGTCAGGACGGATCGGGTAACAGGCTTGTTTATCATTTGCAGGGATGTAATATGAGGTGCATTTGGTGCTCAAACCCTGAGGGCATGAGTCTTTCAGGTGGAAAAGAGTACAGCGTGGAAGAGCTTTTTGACGAATGTAAAAGAAGCCGTGCGATGTTTTTTTCGGGCGGCGGTGTAACTTTTACGGGCGGTGAGGCAACAGTTCAGCACGAAGAGCTGATTGAGCTTTTAAAGCTCCTCAAAAAAGAGGGCATACACACTGCAATTGAAACAAACGGCACATCTCCAAAGCTTTGTGAAATCCTGAAATACATAGATTATCTGATAATGGATTTCAAGCACTACGACAGCGATATTCTAAAAAAATATACCGGAGTGGGGAATAGTGAAATAAAGAAAAATTTTGAATTAAACTGTGCCACAGGACAGCCTCAGCATATACGTATACCGCTGATAAACGGCATCAATACACAAAACCCCGACGGTTTTGCCGATTATTTTTCCATGTTCAATACACAAAATACCGATTTTGAATTTCTTGCTTACCACGAATACGGAAAAGAAAAATGGACATCCGAGTATGAGGTTAAGGACGGGTTTGTAAGCAGGGAAACACTTGAAAAATTTAAGGAAGTATTTATAAAAAAGGGTTTAAAAATAATAACAACATAACAGGAGGTAATTTTATGAACAGTATCTGCAAAAAAGGTGAGCTTACACAAATGGCAAAGGCTCTGTATCAGGAGGAGCGAAAAATAAAAAGACTTGATGGCTGGTTTATTGCCAAGGAAACGGAAATACAAAACGATGAAAAATACAAAGGACTTTCCGATGAGCTGAAAAAAGCGCATCTCACATGTGAGGTTTTAAAGGCATTGCCATTAAGTCTTAGCGACAATGCAATTTTTGTCTCAACTCAGCGTGATGCATTCGCAAAAAGCTATGCGCTTATCAATCCGTCATTTACTGTAGAGGGTTTTTCGGGATATTGCGATCCAATGGCGATTTATAATGACATTGAACCCAATGAGGAATTCAGCGAGGAAAGAATAGATGCAGTACGTCAACATACTGCAAAAACTTCCATGGTTGACATGCTCAATAAGACCTATGGTGCGGCAGAAAATTATACCAAAGAGGTTATTTTCTTTGTTGAACAGGTAACGGGACACGTTATTCCCGATTTTCGTTATGCCCTAAAGTACGGTATTGATGCGCTTATCTATGAAGCAAATTCAAAGGATGGCGACTTCTTCAAGGCGTGCGCAGTTGCGCTTTCGGGCGTGCAAATTCTTTGCGAAAGATACGTTTCGCTTATAAATGAGCAGAAAAAAACATGCTCTGATGCACGCTTAAAGCAGCTTGAACTAATGGAAAAAACTTTGAATAAAATTTCTCATAACGGTGCAAACAATCTCTATGAAGCATTGCAGCTTTATCTGATTTTGTGGGAGGTAATGTGTATAGAGCAGGCGCCTAATCCGTATGCGTTTTCTGTTGGAAATGCGGATAGAATTTTTGAACCGTACAGAGGTGATTTAAGCCGTGAAGAGTCAAGTGAATTATTCAAGCATTTCCTTGTTTTCTATAACGTCGGCGACCGAAGCTGGGCAATTTCGCAGAATGTTCTTATAAGCGGAAGAGATATAGACGGCAACGACCTCACAAGCACCATGTCATATGCTATTCTTGATGCATATTACGATATGAATTTGCCACAGCCGATTTTGTCGGTGAAATTACATAAAAATACACCCCAAAAGCTCTATGAAGAAATGGGCAGATTTTTCTTCTCACCCGGTGTGCTTACTCCGTCACTGTTTAATGATGATGCCTTGTTTGAGGTATTAAAAGCTAACGGCAGAGACGATTGTGACATTCCCGACTACTCGGTGGCAGGCTGTCAGGAGCCGCTTATCATGGGTAAGGATAACGGAAACACCACAAACAGCTGGCTTAATCTCCCCAAAGTTCTTGAAATGGTGCTGACGGGCGGATATTCCGCAATCACAAACGAAAAGCTCATGGACTGCGATGATTATTCACTTGAAAATATCCGTGATGCGTTCTATAAAACTCTTGACAAGGTCATGGACGAAATGGTCAAAGCGGCAAACGGTGCTTCGTGTGCCCTGTCTGAGCTTAAGGTTCCGTTTTTGAGCGTGTTTATGGGTGGTCTTGAATATGGCGCAGATATGCGTGATACGAAAAAGCAGGGCACAAAGTACAACGGTAGCGGATGCCTTGTGCATGGTCTTACGGTTCTTGCGGATTCGTTTATTGCGATTGATAAATTTATTGAAAAATATCCCGATGGCAAGGAAATGCTTGTAAATGCGATAAAGAATAACTTTGAGGGTTATGAGGATTTGAGGGATTTTCTGCTCTCATGCCCCAAATTCGGTAATAATATCGAAGAGGTTGATAATGAGGCGGCTGAAATCGCAAACCGTGTTTCGGATATGTTAAGGAGTAAGAAAAACTATCTCAATAATTCATTCAGACCCGACTTTGCAAGTCCGTCTACACATCTCACATACGGTTACTGGGTAGGTGCAACTCCCGACGGACGAAAGAGCCGTGACATGCTTGGTTACGGTGTAGATCCGCTCTACGGCGAGGCTTCAAACGGACTCGGATTCAGAATGCTTTCAAATATGAAGCTTCCGTTTGAGCAGTTTAACGGCGGTTATGCTTCGCATCTGGGTATTGACCCGAAATATTTCAACGGTGCCAATTACGAGGAAAAGGGCGTTCAGTTCTACAACAACGTAATTTGTCCGTTGTTCTTCAATGAGCTTAAGGAGGGCGTTTCACCGTTCTATCTGTATGTGAACGTTACCACTCCCGAAACACTCAGAAAGGTCCTTGAAAATCCCGAAAAATATGCGCCCGGCGGTGTGTATATTATGCGTATTCATGGCACATTTGTTAATTTCCTTGACCTTTCACCCGAAATTCAGCAGGATATTATCACTCGCCTTGACCTTAAGTCGACAAATATAGGATGCTGAAAATTGTAATTTATCGGTGAAATAGATATTATGATATTGTAGGGGCGGATGCCCACATCCGCCCGTGAATATACAACGGGACGATGTGGGCATCGTCCCCTACGGCGGTAAATTGTATACAGTTGCAAAT
>JAXJRQ010000209.1:0-4891 GCA_036310525.1 Clostridia bacterium | reverse complement strand
TAATTTGTCCATGTCTGGTTTGAGCGTACATACGTATCCTTGTATGCAACAATATCATACTCATTGTCTGCACATACACTAAGCGGAAGCATCATTGAAAATGAACATATAAGTCCGAATAATATTTTCTTTTTCAATAGAAGTACCTCCTTATCTGAAAATTATAACTTCCTTGACTGCGCTTGCACGTGATCTTAAGAGAATTTCGTCTTCAATCTGCACTTCGCCAATATTGCCATAACGTATCTTTCCATCTTCAATTATAAATACGGTACCGCCTGATGCGGGATAAATTTTCTCAACCTCTGCATCGCTTATGAGTGTTGAGATTTTAAGTGTAGCACCAAACTTATTCGTTACAACACCTCTTATTGATTCATAATACGGAATTCCTGATGAACTGACCTTACGTGTTGAACGCTTGTATTCACTATCTTTGTTGCCTATAAAATCAATATCTGAAACATAGTCTGTGATGAAATCATTTTTAACCATAACAACATCACCTTTTTTCAGACCTTCAAGAAGAGAATACTTGTTTGAACGTACATTATAAACAATCTCTTTTGAAGTGTTAAAGCCATACAGCTGTTTAATAATTTCCCCGTCCTCGGTTGCATACTCAATAATTCTGTCTACCACACAATAAGCTGTATCCTGGTAATCATCATTATTCAATGTAGAATCAAGCTTTGCAGTTGTACGGCTTACAGTAACCTTGGCAAGACCGAAATCATTTACATCATATGCCGCAACCTGTGTATAATCATATCCGGTCACCAGCGGACTTGTACCTATTATATAATCCTCGTCGGTTGATTCTATTGATGTATCGGGAACTACAAACATAATAGTAGATGAGTCAACCACAAAATCATCACCGCTCGTACTTAAAATTCTTGTACCTGAAGCAGCTCTTTTTGCAAAATCAAAATCACGGCTTAATTTATCACTATTATCTGTATATACTCGTGTTACTTCCTTTTCCGCATTTACACTGTAGATAACAAGCTGGGGTGCAAATTTGCCGTTTTCGTAGAACGCATTCTTAATTGCATCCTCACTGACTCTTGTACTTCCGTCAATTTTTGCTTTATCGTTTATCTCGTAAAGCTCCATAGTGTTGTCAGCTGTAAAAATCTTCGCACCTGAATCACCGTAATCGGTCGTATATGCATGAACGAGATAGCCGTATTTCAATACGCCGTTACCGCTCTTTGAAATATGTGCTATTCTGCCGTATGTATCAAGTGTAGCAGTAATGCTGTCACCCACATTAACCTTAGGTCTGACCTCCGATGACAGCTTCTGATAATACGGCGCAAGCTCATACACCTTATCGTCAATCGTCATTTCAGTATCGCTTATTGACTTAACAGTACCGTAAAGCTTTTCACTTGAAATAATAACCTCAGCATAATTTCCTGCTTTGTCAATTGCCACACCTACAACGTCGTCCTGAAGAATTTCAGTAAAGAACGCACTTTTTCCGTTTTTAGTGACGCTGATACCGTCAAGGTCTGCAAGACTTGGGCTCTTCTTTCCGTAAAAGCCCGTTATTATCTGTTCAGTATTTTCTATGTAATTTACAGCTATTGTATCATAGCTTTTAACCTTAACAACGTCATATGAACCGTCGCCGTCGTTGTCAATGAGAGTGAGGGAACCGTAGTCCGGGCAAAGGTCATCAACAGTATACGCAAAATATCCGTCACCGTTAATTACAACGTCAACATCAGGAGAAAGCGAATACTTTTCTGTTTTACCGTCCTCGTGGTCAATAACTACACTGCTAAGTGTACTCATATCACGGTTTACTTCGTTATCTGTAACCGTAATTTTTTCACGGCTGTTGTCGGACGCATAAAGAACCATTCCGTCCTCGTCTCTGACATAAGCCTTTACATTAAGTCCCAAAAATTCAGTCATATCATACTGATATTCATAAATTCTGTTATTTATTTTAACGCAGTTTACGCCAACCGTATTCTGATTAATCAGACTGCGGTTTTCAACTGCAACTACCTGCCCTTTTATAAGTGAGAGGTCGTAGTAAGCATCAAGTGCTTCTGTTTTCTCAAAAACAAAATCCTCTCCGTCCATTCCTTTGAATACGTGTGCATCAGCCTCAAGTAAACCAATAAGAAGCTTCACACAATTTTCACCCGTCAATAAGTCGTAACGGTTCATACCGTAAACAAGCTCAAGTGAGCCTGCAACAACCCAGTAATCTGCGGCATCCTGCACCTTATAGCTGTGTCCGAGAAAATCCACAACAGCCTTTGCCGCAACATCATTGCGGATAGCCATGTCTGCCTCAAAATTACCGCTTGAAGCATTATTTATATATCCGTTATCAACAGCAAAGCTTACAGCCTCCTCGTCGGAAACACTTTTTTTGCCGCCGTTATATATATTAAGAAGATACTTTGAAAATTCTCCTCTTGAAACAGTTTCCTTTGACTGTATATCCTCGGAGCATATTCCCAAAGCAGCAAGCATTTGTGCATCATTTGAAATCACAGTCTCCTGCGAAAAAACACACAAATTATTAAAAAGCAATGTTATTATGGAAACAAGACATAAATATGCGATTTTTTTCATATAAAATTCCATAACCTTTCTGTCCGTTAGTAGTTTTTGTGCATCCGCTTTCGGACTTGCGGATAATAAGTGCGCAGTTCTGCTGACACTAAGGTGTCAACAGAACTCACACATCATTATTTTAAATTAAGAGCCGAATAGAGCATCTTTGCACACTGCGCTCTTGTAGCAGTGCCAAGCGGATTGAAATTATTATTTTCCATGCCGTTTATGATGCCTTTATCACGCATACAATAAACAGCTTCCTTTGCATAATCCTTAATTTCACCGTCATCCGCAAAAGTATCGCTTATTTCTGCAGCATTAAGCGAAATGCATCTGTAAATCATAACAGCTGCATCCTGTCTTGAAACAGGACTATATGGCATACAGTTATTGTATTCATCGCCCTGCATAATGCCTGCACTGCGTGCACGCATCACATAATCGTAAAACCAGTCCTCCGCCGAAACATCCGCAAAAGCCTCTGCTGTATTATCGTTCTTTTCAAACGCTTCTACAAGCATTTTGGCAAACTCTGCTCTTGTAATTTCAGCATCAGGAGCAAATTCCTTCTCACCTCTGCCGTTTACAATGCCCATTTCATATAAGCCTAAAATGCTTTCTTTTGCCCACAAAACATTGCCCAAGTCATAGAAAACCAAATCCGAATCAGTTACCATGTCCTGAATTATCTGAGGTCTGTTTGCAGGGTCTGTCCACGCATGGGGAATGGTGATTGTATCGCCGTCTTCCTTTTGTGTCGGAATATTGGGAACTATCCCCGAAGCAATATATTCACGTGAAACGGTCTCAATATCGTTCTTTATTTCTTCAACATTTCTGTAAAATCTCTGCTCAATATGCTTTAAAACAACGGTCTGCGTACCACTGTCAAGTGCCGTAATCATACCATATATGCCAAGATGCGAATCATACTTTTTGATTGTATTTAGTAAGTCAGCTCTCTTAGCCTCGTTTATGTAAGGTATAGCCATTGCAGCTTCAAATGCGCCCGCAATTTCCGAGACATCAGTTACATCCTTTGACACAAGTATAGCATTTACCGTATCTGCATGCTGCATATACGTTTCATTCAGCTGTATGCCAAACATCTCCTTATAAGTCTGCAAAACCGAAGTCATTGTGCTTACGGAAGCATTGTTATACGCATCACGTGCAATGTTTTTTTCCTGAATTTCAAGTAAATTATCAAGATTATCTCTGAAATCCTGTGCAAATGTATCTACTGAGCTATATGATTTTGAAAGCATTATGTCACAAAGAGCGACCTTATCGTTAAGCTCCCCAAGCTTTTTTGTATCGTACTGGAATATAATCAGATTATCCGACATAAGCTTCAATAAATCGTCATCCCGATTGTCATCTGTACGCAAACGAAGTTCATCAATATCTTCAAGAAGCTGCTGACCGTAATCCTCGCTCATATAGAAAAATTCAGCGTCATAACCTTTTTTGTTATTATCCGTAACAATTACATCATAATATCCGCCATCAGAACCGCTGTCAAAAGGCACAGTACCCGACATTACACCGTCTGAAACCGGCATCTGACTTGCATATATATACGCACCGCTTGTTCTGTGTTTAATCATAACAAGTGCATAATCAGCACCGCTACACTCAAAATTCAGTGTAACCTTTGCCTGTTCATTATTCACGATAGCAGTATTTTCAGCATAAGCCGCACCGGTAAGCAAAATACCCGTAACAGCAACTGCCGCTATAATTTTTTTCGTCATCGCCTTTTCCTTTCCGTCGGTTAACCCTTTACTGCACCAACCATAGTTCCCTTTACGAAATACTTCTGTATGAAGGGATATACAACCAGAATAGGAACCGTTGCAACAATAATTGTGGCATATTTGATACTTTCCGAAACACCGCTGAAGCTGTCGCCGTAGCTTTCCATACTGTCTGTACTGTTTGAAATAAGAATTTCACGAAGAATAAGCTGCAAGGGGAACTTATCACGTGAGCGCAGATACAGCATAGCATTAAACCAGCCATTCCACCTTGAAACACCGTAGAAAAGTACCATAACAGCAATAGCCGCCTTTGACAGCGGAAGAATAATCTTCGTAAGAACCACAAGGTCATTTGCGCCGTCAATCTTCGCCGCTTCCTCAAGACTGTCGGGAATACTCTGGAAATTAGTACGAAGAACTATCAGATTATGCGTCGTAATAGCCGACGGAATAATAATAGCCCAAAGACTGTCCTTCATATTAAGAGTTTCATATACCAATAAGTATGACGGAACCATACCACCGCTTATATACATGGT
>JAXJRQ010000208.1:0-6937 GCA_036310525.1 Clostridia bacterium | reverse complement strand
TGTCGCAACACAATAATTAAAATTAGAAAACATTAAAAAACAAAAAACAAGATAAACTCTATGTTTTTCAACATTACACCACATCATAAAACACTAAAAAACATTAGGAATTAAACTCAAAGAGATAATCAAACGATTATACATCAAATCCCGCAAGGACATCCTTGCGGGATTTTTGTTTATAGAATTATTACTTTTAAATTTTTGTTGAGTTTTTTTGCAAAAATGTTATGTCTATAAAACTGAAATGGTATATAGAGCCTATTAATAAGATTGATTTTTTGTTTAAAACATGCTATAATAATTTCGTTGATACGAGTACGGTGTTAAAAAGGGAATGGGAGATTATTAATGAACGGGTTACTTAAAGATATATTAGATAAATGCTATAAATACACTGAATACGGTTCGGTTGCAAACTACATTCCTGAGCTTGCTAAGGCTGATGCCGGGAAATTTGGGATATGTGTTATTTCGGATGCAGATATGATTAATTTCAGCGGTGATTACGAAAAGCATTTCACTATGCAAAGCATCATAAAGCCTATTATTCTTCTGATGGCGTTAATGGACAAAGGGGAAGAATGTGTGCGTTCTCTTGTGGGTGTAGAAGCAACGGGAAAACCGTTTGATGCATTTAATTACAGCGACCAGGCATTAAAATGTGAACACATTAACCCTATGATAAATACGGGTGCAATTGCATTGTGTACGTTAATAAACGGAGACACCTATACAGAAAAATTTTCACGTCTGTTAAATCTTACCCGAAAAATGGCGGACAATCCGCTCTTAGAGGTGGATGAGGATGTATATCTATCGGAAAAAGCAACCGGAAGCAAAAACAGAGCGCTTGCTTATATGTTAAAGGCATATGGAATGATTGACGCTGATGTGGAAGAAGTTCTCGACTGTTATTTCCGTGCATGTTCTGTAAAGGTAACAAGTGTCGACCTTGCCCGAATAGCATTTGTACTGGCGAATAAAGGAACGGATTTAAAAACAAACGAGCAGATATTTGATAAAAAATATGCTCAATATATAAATGCGGTATTAATGACCTGCGGAATGTATGACGGTTCAGGAGAGTTTGCGATTAATGTCGGTGTGCCTGCGAAAAGCGGAGTAGGCGGTGGAATTATGGCTGTAGTGCCGAACAGAATGGGCATAGGGATTTATTCACCCTCACTTGACAGTAAGGGCAACAGCTTTGCAGGTATAAAAGCGTTGGAATTGTTGAGTAAAGAATTAGAGCTAAGTATTTTTTAAAAACCACAAAGGAGAACAATAATGAGCATATTAAATGCAGAAAATATAACACACAGCTTCGGAGGCAGACAAATTCTTGAGGATGCAAGCTTTCGTTTGTTAAAGGGTGAACACATCGGACTTATTGGTGCAAATGGAGAGGGTAAATCCACGTTTTTGAAGATTATAACGGGCGAGCTGATGCCCGATAACGGTACTGTTGAGTGGTGCCGACATATAACATACGGTTATCTTGACCAGTATTCAACGCTTGAAAAGGGCAAGACTATCAGAGATGTATTAAGAGACGCATTTTCGCACCTTAGTACGCTTGAAGCGGAAATGATAAGTATGTATGACAAAATGGCAGAGGCATCGGATGATGAGATTGCACAGATGATGGAGGAAGTCGGCGAGATTCAGGAAATCCTTGATTCATCAGGCTATTACACCATTGATACGAAAATTTCCGAATACGCAAACGGACTCGGACTGGGTGAAATCGGACTTGATAAGGACGTTACGGAGCTTAGCGGCGGTCAGAGAGCGAAAGTGCTTCTGGCAAAGGTTCTACTTGAAAATCCGATGATTTTAATTCTTGACGAGCCTACGAACTTCCTTGATGAAAATCATATAAACTGGCTGACGGAATTTTTGCAGAATTATGAGAATGCATTTATTCTTGTATCGCACGATATACCGTTTCTTACAAACGTGACCAATGTCATATATCATCTTGAAAATACAATTCTGACACGTTATAAAGGCACATATGATGACTTTTTGAGAATGCATGAGCTGAAAAAACAGCAGGTTGAGCAGGCGTACAAGAAGCAACAGAAAAAGATTGCCGACCTTGAAGAATTTGTGGCTAAGAATAAGGCACGTGCGGCAACTGCGACGCTTGCGAGGTCAAGACAGAAGGAGCTTGACAAAATGGACAGAATAAGTCTTACTCCCGAAAAGGTGAAGCCGTCATTCTCGTTCAAGTTTGACCGTTCACCGGGTAAGGTGGTAATTTCGGCAAAGGATTTGATTATCGGCTACGACTCACCGCTTACAAAGAAAATCAGTCTTGAAATTGAGCGTAACAAGAAAATCGCCATAAAGGGAGTAAACGGACTCGGAAAATCTACGCTTTTAAAGACATTACTGAAAATTATTCCTCCGCTTGATGGAGTGATAGAGCATGACCAGTTTATTAATGTGGGATATTTTGAGCAGGAAGAGAGTATGTCGGACAAAACAGCACTTGATGAATTCTGGGACGAATTCCCGTCATTCACAAATGCGGAAGCACGTGCGGCACTTGCAAAATGCGGACTTACTACCGAGCATATAACTACACAGATGCGTGTGTTATCGGGTGGAGAAAATGCAAAGGTCAGACTTTGCAAAATCATGCAAAATCCGATAAATGTGCTTGTGCTTGACGAACCTACAAACCACCTTGATATTGACGCCAAAGCAGAGCTTGCAAAGGCGATAAAGGAATTTAAGGGGACGGTACTGCTTGTAAGTCACGAGAGTGACTTTTACAGCGGAGTAGTTGATGAAATATGGGATGTTTCCGAATGGAGCACTAAAATTGTATAGGGAAAAAGTGCAAGCTTCATATTTTAGAAAATATGAAGCTTGCATAACGAAATGTTGATACCATGAAAAAATGTACCCTGAATATTCAGGGTACATTTCGTTATTTAATAGCCTTAAGATGCCATATTTTCTTGTTGTATTCGCCGATTGTTCTGTCGCTTGAGAAGAAGCCTGACATAGCAGTGTTCATGATAGCCTTTGCAGTCCATTCTTTTCTGTTCTGATAATCTTTTGAAATCTTTTCGTGAGTATGCATATACTCTTCAAAGTCTCTAATTACCATGTATGTGTCGGGATAACCGTAGTCACCGAACATAAGTGTTTCATACAAATCCTTGAACAACTGATTATTTGACGGACAAAGACTTCCGTCGATAAGCATTTCAAGCGCACGTCTTAAAGCGTTGTTGGTTGAGTAAATTGTTTTTACTTCGTCCATGCCTGAATATCTTACACGTGCGTCAACCTCATCAGCCTTAAGACCGAAGATATAGATATTATCCTCTCCGACCTGCTCAAGCATTTCAACGTTTGCACCGTCGAGTGTACCGATTGTAACAGCACCGTTAAGCATGAACTTCATGTTACCTGTACCCGATGCTTCCTTACCGGCAGTTGAAATCTGCTCTGAAACATCAGCGGCAATGATAAGCTTTTCTGCAATTGAAACACCGTAGTTTTCGATGAATACAACCTTGATTTTGCCGTTAATTCTTTCGTCGTTGTTAATCATATCGCCGACTGAATTTATGAGCTTAATGATAAGCTTTGCTCTTGTGTAACCCGGAGCTGCCTTAGCACCGAAGATATAGGTCTTGGGGTAGTAATCGTAGTTGGGGTCTTCAAGAATTCTGTTGTATTCAGCGATGATATGAAGCACATTCATCATCTGACGCTTGTATTCATGAAGTCTCTTACACTGAACGTCAAATATTGAATCGGGGTTAATATCAATGTTGTTGTGCTCTTTGATATATTTTGCAAGTTCAACCTTGTTGTTGTACTTGATTTTATTGAATTCAGCCTGGAATTTTTCATCGTTTGCAAATTCCTTAAGACCTGCAAGCTTATCTGCGTCCTTAAGCCAGCCTTTGCCGATTTTTGAGTCGATAAGCTCTGTAAGCGCCGGGTTACAGTTTGCCACCCAGCGACGGAAGGTGATACCGTTTGTAATTGCGTGGAAACGCTCTGTATCCATGCGGTAGTAATCAGCGAATATGTCTTTCTTAAGAATATCCGTGTGAAGCTTGGATACACCGTTTACAGCAAAACAGCTTGCTAAACACATATTTGCCATAAATATCTGGTTATCTGAAATAATTGCCATATACTTATGCTTGCCCGGGTCATTGGGGTAGAATTCTTCAAGTCTTATCATAAGACGTCTGTTCATTTCTTCTACAATCAGATAAAGACGGGGAAGAACCTTCTTGAACATATCAAGCGGCCACTTTTCAAGCGCCTCGCTCATAACTGTGTGGTTTGTATAAGCGAATACGTGTGTGACAATATCCCATGCTTCGTCCCAGCCAAGACCTTTTTCGTCCATAAGCAGACGCATCATTTCAGGGATTGCCATTGTCGGGTGAGTGTCATTGATGTGAATAACAATTTTATCGGGAAGCTTTGCCCAGTCCTGACCGTTTCTCTGCTCAAATTCTCTCAAAATCCACTGTAATGTAGCAGATACAAGGAAATACTGCTGCTTTAAACGAAGCTCTTTACCTTCAGTGTGGTTGTCTTCGGGGTAAAGTACCTTTGAGATAACCTCTGCAAGGTGCTTTTCTTCGATTGCTCTTGAATAATCACCGCTGTTGAACGCCTTCATGTCAAAGTTGTTGGGTGATTTTGCGCTCCAGAGTCTTAATTTATTGATAATCTTTGAATCGTATCCGCACAGGGGAACGTCGTAGGGCATAGCGATAACCTTACGGTCATTTTCGTATCTGAAAACCATTTTTCCGTCCTGCCAGTCGCTGTATACCTCACCGCCGAAGCGTACTTCAACTGATTCCTCGGGACGTGCAACCTCCCATGCATTGCCGTTTTCCAACCATGTATCGGGAAGCTCTGTCTGATAACCGTCTACAATCTTCTGTCTGAAAAGACCGTATTCGTATCTTAAAGTACATCCGTAAGCCGGTAAATCCATAGTCGTGAGTGAATCTATAAAACATGCCGCAAGACGTCCGAGACCGCCGTTTCCGAGACCTGCATCGTTTTCAAGCTCTGCAATCTCGGGAAGTGCATATCCCATGTCCTCAAGCACGTGCTTGTATTCATCTGTCTGCATCAGGTTTAATATATTTGTGCATAAAAGTCTTCCCATAAGGAATTCAAATGAAAGATAATAAAGCTTTTTTGAGCCTTCTTTCTTTACCTGCTTGTGGGATTTTGCCCACATTTCCATTATGCGGTCTCTTACTGTTAATGCACATGCAGAATAAATCATATGCGGAGTTGCTTCCTCTATGACCTTTCCGAAATGTCTGTTTACTTTGCCGATAATTTCATTTTTCAAAGCTACCTCGGCAGCGGTGAGCTTCTTCTTTGCCGTTCCTTTAACAGCCATACTCTGTTTACCTCTCTTTTTCTTGATTAATATATATGAATCCGCAAAGCGGCATTATTTTTGCAATTATTATGCTTTGGCAGGGGATTTTTTACTGCCCTTTACCGGGGATTTTTTCGTTGCCGGCTTTTTAGCACTGCTTTTCTTTGCAGGTGCTTTCTTTTTCTCGAAAGGATTTTCAACCTCGATTACCTTCGGCTCTTTTGCGGCTTTTACTGCCTTTTTTGCTGAGGCTTCTGCGTTTTTCTTCAAATCCTTTTCAAAGGTGGATTTTTTTGCGGGCTTGGCAGGTGCAACATCATGTATTCCCGTAATCTCCTGATACAACTGAATATATTTTTGCGCCGATACATTCCATGAATAATCCTTTGCCATTGCGTTGTCTACAATTTTGTTCCAGCTGTCACGGTTATCGTAGTATGTGCGCATAGCATAATTAATGGTATTCATCATTTCATCGGCATTATAGTTGGCAAATGAAAAACCTGTACCTTCGCCCGTAAATTCATTGTATGCTTCAACAGTGTCTTTAAGACCGCCCGTTTCACGTACAATGGGAAGTGTTCCGTAGCGCATGCTGATAAGCTGTGAAAGACCGCACGGTTCAAATCTTGACGGCATGAGGAATGCATCACATGCACCGTAAATCTTGTGTGACATATCATTGGAGAAATAAATCTGCGCCGAGAATCTGTCGGGATATTTCCATGCGTAGTGGCGGAATAGGTTTTCGTATTTTTCGTCACCCGTACCAAGCACTACAACCTGCATACCGCCTGCACACAATTCTTCAATTCTGTATGCAACAAGGTCAAAGCCTTTCTGGTCGGTAAGGCGTGAAACAATACCAACCATAAATTTGTTTTCATCGACAGGAAGACCTAACTCTGCCTGAAGCTTTGTCTTGTTTGTTGCCTTTTTCTTGTGAACTGTTTTTGCAGTATAATTCGTGTACAGACATTTATCCGTTGACGGATTCCAGTCTGTATATGAAATACCGTTTACAATGCCCCATAAATCGGAACGTCTTGCTCTTAAAAGGCTGTCAAGACCTTCGCCGTACTCTGCTGTTGTGATTTCGTTTGCATATGTGTCGGAGACTGTAGATATTTTATTGGCATAAACCATACCGCCCTTTAGCAGGTTGGCGTCCTTGTAGTATTCCATTTTGTCGGGTGTAAAGTAGTAGTCACTTATACCCATTGCGTCCTTTATCTTGTCAAAATCCCATCTTCCCTGGAATTTGAGGTTATGGATTGTCATAACTGTCTTTATATTCTGGAAGAAAGGATTGTCTCTGAAAGTGTCGAGAAATACGGGTATAGGCCCTGTCTGCCAGTCGTTACAGTTAATTACATCAGGACAGAAATTAAGCGTCGGTAAAAGTGAAAGAACTGCCTTTGAGAAAAATATGAATTTTTCGCAGTCAAGATGAATGTAGTCATATGGTTTGTCGCCGTTGAAATAAAATTCATTGTCAACAAAATAATAAATACAACCTTCATGCTCCATTTCAAATAC
>JAXJRQ010000207.1:0-1873 GCA_036310525.1 Clostridia bacterium | reverse complement strand
CTTTATGCTCAAGGAAATAATGGAGCAGCCAAGGGCTATAGAAGCAGCAATGTCACCGAGATTACAAAACGGCGAGCTTCAGCTTGACGATTTGGAATTGACTGATGATTATTTAAAGAGTATTAACAAGATAGTAATTACTGCTTGCGGTTCCGCTTATTATGCCGGTTGTTCAGGCAAAAATACAATCGAAAAGCTTTGTAAAATTCCTGTGCAGGTAGAGCTTGCAAGCGAACTAAGGTACAACGAACCTCTTATTGATGAACACACACTTCTCATTGTATTATCACAATCCGGTGAGACTGCTGACACGATAGCAGCTATGAAGGAATGTCAAAGTTTAGGTGCTAAAACTCTTGCTATTGTAAATGTTGTCGGAAGTACAATAGCAAAGCTGGCAGATTACACCCTCTATACATGGGCAGGTCCTGAGATTGCTGTTGCAACAACAAAGGGCTATACAACTCAACTTATTGTTATGTATCTGTTTGCAATATATGCTGCAAAGAAGCTTGAAAAAATTTCAGCATCCGAGTATAAAGAATTGATTGAGGAACTGAAATCGCTTCCAAAGCTAATCCAGCAGGTTTTGGATATGAATCCGTCAATACCTGAACTTGCAAAGAAATATCATAGTTCTGATTCGATGTTTTTTATCGGGCGCAACACGGATTATGCAGTAGCCTTAGAAGCAGCGCTGAAGATGAAAGAAATCTCATATATCCATGCAGAAAGTTATGCTGCAGGAGAATTGAAACACGGAACTATTGCATTGATAGAAGAACACTGCCCGGTAATTGCTCTTTGCTGTAACGAAAAAATGACAGAAAAGACAATGAATAATATTGTCGAAGTTAAAGCGAGAGGTGCGGAAGTTTTGGCTGTTACCTTTAAGGAAAACACAAAAATGGCATCTCTTGCGGATGATATGATTATGATACCAAAGGTTAATGTTTTACTAGGTGCACCGGTAGAAATTGTTCCGTTGCAACTATTGGCATATTATGTTGCTAAAGAAAACAACTGTGATATTGATAAACCTAAGAACCTTGCAAAGTCAGTAACAGTTGAGTAAATTTTGCTTGAAAAGGAGAGGATTACCTATGACAAAATATATATTTGTAACCGGAGGTGTTGTTTCGGGGCTTGGTAAAGGTATTACCGCTGCATCGCTGGGAAGACTTTTGAAAGCAAGAGGACTCAAGGTTGCGGCACAGAAGCTTGATCCGTATATAAATGTTGATCCCGGCACAATGAGTCCGTATCAGCATGGCGAAGTATATGTAACCGAAGATGGTGCAGAAACCGACCTTGACCTTGGACATTATGAAAGATTTATTGATGAAAACCTCAACAAATATTCCAATCTTACCACAGGAAAGGTTTACTGGAATGTACTCAATAAAGAACGCCGTGGCGAATACTTAGGCTCAACAGTTCAGGTAATCCCTCATATTACAAACGAAATTAAAGAATTTGTTTACAGTGTCGGTAAGAAGACAGATGCAGATGTGGTAATTACAGAAATCGGTGGAACTATCGGCGATATTGAATCGCAGCCGTTTCTTGAAGCAATCCGTCAGATTTCCATAGAGGTCGGCAGGGAAAACAGTCTGTTTATTCATGTTACATTAGTTCCTTTCCTTCGCGGTTCCAACGAACATAAATCCAAGCCGACACAGCATTCGGTAAAAGAACTGCAAGGAATGGGCATTAACCCCAATATTGTGGTTTTGCGCTGTGATGAACCTCTGGATGAATCCATTTTCAAGAAAATTTCACTATTTTGCAATGTAAAGCCTGATTGTGTTATCGAAAACATTACGCTTCCAAACCTTTATGAAGCACCTCTTATGCTTGAAAAATCAAACTT
>JAXJRQ010000206.1:0-3244 GCA_036310525.1 Clostridia bacterium | reverse complement strand
TAAAACCTTTGAAAATTCAACATTTGTGAGGGAATATCTTGTAAGCGTAATTAATTCGCTGAAAACGCCTCCACCGTCATTCGGTGGCGGAGGCGGCGGCGGTGGAGGCGGTAGCAGTAAACCTGCGTCCTCCCCTGTTATGCCGCCTATGCCCGAGATGAATGTGGAAAGCACGGAATTTAATGATATTGAGTCTACTCACTGGGCATTATCATCAGTCATGGCGCTTAACAAGCTTGGAATAATAAGCGGATACGAGGACGGAAGCTTCCGTCCCAACAACAATGTTACACGTGAGGAATTTGTAAAGCTGATTGTTGAAGCTTTCGATATAATTTCACAAAATACGGAATGTGATTTTGAAGATATAAGCGCAGACGCATGGTTCAAAAAATATGTGTCGGCGGCTGTGGAAAACGGAATCATAAAAGGCATTGACGAAAATCATTTCGGCGTAGGGCAAAGCATCAGACGTCAGGATGCCGCAGTAATTCTTGACAGAGTGCTTGACATAGCAGACATAAGCATCACTTCGTCTGTAAGCTTTTCCGATGCGGATACAATAGGCGATTATGCATTTAACAGTGTATTAAAGCTTTCAGATGCAGGCATAATCAACGGCATTGACGGCGGTTTTGCACCGCACGAGCCCGTAAGCCGTGCACAGGCGGCAAAGCTTATTTACGAAAGTCTTGAATATCGTGACAATTCACTACTGCAGTAGCATTGATATTCCATGCAGAACAACGAGGTGAGCGGGATAGAAAATATAGAAAAAGTATTTCATTTTTCTCTTTCCCCTCTCTCCCGAATATCTGAAGAGTAAAAACAGCGCAAGCAATGAGTAATATTGATTTGCGCCAAGTGCAACAGAAACGGCAACAAGGCATATTCCCATAGAAAGGACATTTATGCGTATGGAGTCTGTTTTTTCGTGAGAATTACGGAATATGCTCGCAAAAACGGGAGTCATACAACCCCAGAAGCCGTAGTCAATTTCAAAAAAGCGGTTTAATGTATACACCGCAAAAACAGCGCCCAAAAACACAAGCGCACCAAAATCCGCTTAAGTGTACCACCCGACAGTACACTTTCCTTAAAAAACTGCAATGCATAAACCGTCGGTATTGATAGCGAAAAGGTAACAAGTATGCACATATATAAGCTGTTTTCAAACAAATAATAAAAGCACTGACATACCGCCGCAAGTACGGCAACCGTCAGAAAATAGCGCAGTTTATGCTTTGTATATTCACACCCCTCCGCAATCATAAACGCAAAAATCGGAAATGCAAGCCGTCCGACAATACGAAACGCCTGCTCAGTCGGAAAAAATATGAGTCCGATATGGTCTATGAGCATTGCAAAAGCGGCAATAATTTTTAATTCGTTTCCCGTTAATTTCTTTGTCATGTACATCCCCCTGATTTAATGATGTGGTTTTATTATATAAAACAAATATTTCTTTGTCAATATTTCCTCAAAGGTCAGATATTTTTACAGAAAAATGTATGTTTTTTACTTGCTTTTACATATCTGCTATGTTATAATGTTTAGCGTCAAAAATATATACAAAGGAATTATCGCCATGAATAAAAAAATACAAACAGAAATCAAGGCATATTTTATGATTACATTCGGAACTCTGCTTCTTACAGCCGGAGTTTATTTTTTCAAAATCCCCAACGGCTTTGCTACCGGCGGAGTCAGCGGTATAGGTACAGTTTTGGGAAAGCTCATACCGATGATTTCGGCAGGACAATGGATTATGATTATCAATATACTTTTGCTCGGGGTAGGATTTGCTTTTCTGGGTAAAATGAACGGAATACGGACAGTCTATTGCAGTCTTTTATTTTCGTTTATGACATATTTGTTTGAGGAAATTATACCTCTGTCGGCACCGCTTACCAATCAGCCGCTTATGGAGCTCGTTTACGCAATGCTTCTTACATCTCTGGGCTCGGCAATCATTTTTGAAAGCATGGCTTCATCAGGCGGAACGGACATTATTGCGCTTATTCTTAAAAAGTACACAAGCATTGATGTAGGCAAAGCACTGCTGATAACTGACTTTATCATTGCGGCAAGCTCGTTTGTGGTGTTCAATATTCAGGCAGGACTTTTTTCACTGCTCGGCTTATTTGCAAAGGCATTTCTTGTAGATTCGATTATTGAAAGCATTAACAGCTGTAAATATTTCGTGGTTATAACCGACAAGGCAGCGGAAATAAGCGATTATATCATGGAAGAGCTGCACCACGGTGCTACAGTTACGGAAGCAACGGGAACTTATACAAACAGCAGTAAGGTTATGATACATACTGTCTGCAAGCGAATTGAAGCGGCAAGGCTCAGAAGAACAATAAAGCAGATTGACCCGAATTCATTTGTGATTATAACGACTACAAGTGAAATTGTAGGACGTGGTTTCCGCGGCGTATGACAAGTTGACGGTGAGTTTTTTCAAACTCACCGTTTTTTTGTTTATTATGCGAATAATTTTTTAAAAACAAATTCTTGCATTCAATAGTAATATATGTTATAATTACATTAGTGTTTTATGCTCTGATAATCTCAACCAAAGATGAATGTCCTACTGATTAACAGTCTGTATGGAGTAATAACACAAATTTGCACGGAGATAAAATGCAGATATTGCGTAAAGGCAAAGCACACCTGCTTTGCCTGAGTGTATAGCCGATGAATTAAAAGGTGATGCACTAAAAGTAAATTTAGTAACCGGAGAAACTGCTACTCTTGACTACGGTATGCATTTTGCAGCTAAAGAGGAATATGATTCAACGAATCCGTCACAGTGGGCAGATTGGCTTGCAGATTTTGTAGTTACATTCAGCAATGATGCTACAGCAATGCTTATTGGTCAGTATGACGGCTTCGATACAAATTGGGTTCCCCTTGCTGCACATGAAGCATATAAAGATGCAGGCTTGGATATTGAAGCTTTGAAGAAGCTCGGATATTCACCAGCAGGTTATAACTTCAAGGCTAATCAGCCTGTAAAAATTATGAGCGAAATGCTTATGAAGGCTGCAGGCTTTGCTGAAGTTAACGGTGCTGGCTTTACATATAAGGATGTATTAAGGTTCGTTAAGGAATTTAACTGCGGTGTAATTTTCGCAGACAGTGTTCCCGACGGCACAACAGTTAAGGTTGAGCTTCGTGTATATCCTACAAGCGGAAAAGATGCAAACGGTCAGTTCATTGTTACTGTTCCCGAAGG
>JAXJRQ010000205.1:0-1699 GCA_036310525.1 Clostridia bacterium | reverse complement strand
GCGATATAGTTGTTGTAGGATGTTCTACCAGTGAGGTTTTGGGAAGCAAAATCGGGACAAACTCAAGTCCGGATACTGCAAAAATTCTTTTTGAAAGCATATACAATGTGCTAAATGAAAAGGGGATATATCTTGCGGCGCAGTGCTGTGAACACCTGAATCGTGCGATAATCATTGAGAAGGAAGCGGTACCATTTGCTGAGTATGTAAATGTTGTTCCTGTTCCAAAGGCAGGCGGCTCATTCGCAACTCAGGCATATGCACATTTTAATACTCCTGTTGCAGTGGAAGAGATTAAAGCAGATGCCGGAATAGATATTGGTTCGACGTTAATCGGTATGCATCTTAAAAAGGTCGCAGTACCGGTTAGACTTGAAGTTAAAACCATAGGTGAAGCTCCTGTTACGGCTGCAAGAACAAGACCGAAATTTATCGGTGGTTCAAGAGCAAACTATGATGACAACTTAATTAATTAGTTATAGTTAAATAATTTAAAAAAGAGGGATGGTTCGTGAAATTAATTAAACGTGTATTAATAATTTTTGTAATCATACTTCTTGTAGTTACTGGTTTTCAAGTAAAGGGCGGGTATGACAGATATAAATCCGCCCTTGAAGAGAAACCACTCGAGACGGTAATTGATGAACTAAAGAGCGAAGAGAACTATACGAAGTATGAAGATATACCCAAAATATACTTTGACGCTCTTGTTGCCGTCGAGGATCGAAGATTTTATAAGCATAACGGGTTTGACTTTATAGGCTCATGCAGAGCTGTGTATAATGATATTAAAGCGTGGGAACTCCTTGAGGGAGGAAGTACCATTGCACAACAGCTTGCAAAGAACCTCTATTTTCCAAATGATCATACACTTGAAAGAAAAATCGCTGAAATATTTATGGCGCTTGAAATAGAAAGGGAGTATGAGAAGGAGGATGTGCTTGAATTCTATGTGAACGGAATATACTATGGCAGCGGATATTATAATATATATGATGCATCTATGGGATATTTTGGAAAAGCACCGTCAGAAATGAATGACTATGAATGTACACTCCTTGTAGGCATACCAAATGCGCCGTCGATATATTCGTTAAAGGTCAATCCCGACCTTGCTCACAAGAGACAAAGCAAAGTTCTGGAATGTATGGTGGAACTTGAGTACATATCAGATGAAGAATCTGAAGCAATAAAAGAAAAAGCTGATTATTCAGTAAAATAGGCAAAACATCTAAGGAAGCGAATAAAAATGAAAAGGACAAAACTTGCAGACAGACAAATGCCTGTTTATACAAAAGGTGAAGAAATATTTAATATGGTATCACATATTGTAGGCGGAGCTATGGGTATCCTTGCCATTGTTCTTTGTGCAGTTTTTGCAGGACTCAACGGTGACGTTTACGGTGTAGTATCGGGATGTATATTTGGTGCGACAATGCTTGTTTTATATACATCATCAAGTATATACCATGGCTTAAAACCGAATACATTTTCAAAGAGGGTTTTTCAGGTTATCGACCATTGCACGATATTTATTCTTATAGCAGGAACATATACTCCGATAGCCCTGTGTGCTATAAGGGAAGTGAATACAGCTGTTGGCTGGACTTTGTTTGGAGTTATTTGGGGATTTGCAATAATCGGGATAATATTCAACTCGATTGACCTGAAAAAATACAAAAAATTTTCTATGATATGC
>JAXJRQ010000204.1:0-5007 GCA_036310525.1 Clostridia bacterium | reverse complement strand
TGGTAAAACAATGCTACACTGTTTTTGCCGATGGTAAAATTCAATTTGTTCTTGAGTTTCTCACCGTCGGCACTTATTTTTTTGCATTGTTTTTCCTAAACTGTCAAGGGTGACGATTTTCATAGCTTAATTTACACTATCAATTCAAATTTTTACCACCGTATTATTATGTACGACTGTTTTTTGACATAGAAAAAGGCGGCACATTTCAATCTCATCATTCTGAGAAAATTTGTGCCGCCTTAATTCATATTTTTATTGTGGCATTGTATAAATTACGCCATATTAAAGATTCGTTATTCACCGCCAATATTGGATAAGAAATTCATCATTTCATTCTCATCTTCAGCGGAGTTTTGTTCTTGTGGTGCAGGTTGTTGCATCAAGCCCAAAAGCTGAAATAGTTTCAGCGGTTCAAATGCTCGCATTTCGTTGCGAATAGCAGATAAGATTTTTTCTGTAAAATCTTTTTCGGCTCGTTCACAATGCTTTTTATTCTCATATTCGTTAATAAGTGATATGACAAATCTGTTCACAGATTTGTGGGAACTTTTATCAAGGCTCTGTAAATATTCATAAGCCTTTTTGTCTGATTCTTTACCAAGGTTAAACCTTAGATTTGTTTTCTTAACACTCATCTTTTTCCACCGCCTTTTCTCATATTAAACTCTGCAAGGTATTCATAGCCTTTTGCAGTTGCGTTAATATCTTCACAGATGTTAACACGACTTTTATCATACTCACCGAAATTCTTAATAAGACAACCGCCACCGCCTACGATATGAAGCTTCATAGTTTCGGGATCGTATTCGTGGGTTTTAAGTCTTTCAAAGATTTCTTTGGTATATTCCTTTGCTTCTTCCTGCATAACTTTCAGATATTTCTCTGCAATGTCAGCCGTGCCGAAACGAAGAACCTCCGTAATAGTGTTCTCGTGAATTGGAATGTGGAATGTCTGCATAATTCTTTCATTGATGCGGATAGCACATTGGTTTGTACCAAACTTTTCGGTAAAGCAGTTTTTTACATCCGGCTTTTGGTCTATGATATACATAATGTTCATTGTGCCGTTGCCGATGTCGCAGAGCATATTTGTTCCTTTGAACATAAATAATTTGCTTGCAATAGCAGAAAAGCCTTGCGGAAAAATGTCGGCACCAACGATATTGATATGATAGCTTTTATCCTTGTAGACAAAATCAACCATATCGTTTTGAAGCAAGTATTCCTTAAATTCCTTTGCCTGACTTCCAAGCCATGTAAGAGGAAGTCCTGCGGCAATATGAACATCAGCAGTTGTAATACCTTGCAATGACAGTTCTTCTGCAATAGCCGCAAGAGTAAGCACATAATAATCCTCGTCCAAGAACTTATCCGCTACAAATGCCTTATGTCCTTGCCCGATAAGGTATTTTTCATTTCGGTAAATTAGCGGTATTCCGCAAAACTCCTGACCGGGTTTGAGTTTTATCACACCGCTTTGAAAAATACGGTTTGCAGTTTTGATGTTGCCGTAGCCGTGGTCAACACCGATAATGATTGTGTTTTGAAGCTTTTTCATTGTCTTTCACACTCCTTAATTTCTTATTTTGTTGCAAGATTTCTTTGTGTAGTTTTTTGTCTATGGGGAGTACCGATGTAATAAAGTATTTACAGTAAATCCCGTAGCAGGATATTACCTGAACGCAATGGCATCTTTCTCCATAGTCAAGAAGCAGGCAACAGCCTTTATCGTAGTTGCAACACTCTCTGCGAATAAGTCTGTTGATTTTCCGTGCCTGCCTCCAAGTGATTTTTAGCATATTTTCACCGCCTTTCTGACAACAAAAATACCCTCACAAAATAAATTGTGGGGGCAGTTATCAAATAACGGCTATTGAATATTTTATAATTGTATGATATACTGTAAAAAAGAATTATCAAGGAGGTGCACTATGAAAGGCGTAAAATATATCATTCCCGAAATATCGGCACTTGATATTATATCATCGAGCAAAGAAAAAAACGGTGAATTTTCATTTTATTTTGATACAACCGAGCTTTCAAAGGAATATATGGTAAAAGAAACCTTGCAGGATGATTGCCCAATCTTCTATCAAGCTATGTGCATCTTAAACGGAGAAAATTTCAGCACATCTGCAATCTGCGAAAAATTACGAGATGTATTTGTTTATATTGATTTTTCAGGAATGTTTGACAGAAAGCCAATCGGTAAGGTTTTGGAATGGCAGAAAAAAGCAGAGTATATGTTCAAGCCGAAGGGTATCACCTTGAACTTTGGTAAGGAAAATATACGCTTTGTTGCCTTTGAACGTTCTGCATCTATGAGCCGTGAAAACAGACTTTCTTTTGTAAGAGCAGATATATACGAAACATTAAAAGAACGAATGATGCTTGGAATGAGTATCGGCAAATGTCAGCTCAGTAAACTCTATGCCTACAACGCTCTTTTGTTCACAAGCGGTAGAAGAATTGAAAATGCTGCTTTGTTATCAGATGAAAGAATAATTGTAATAGACAATCCCGAAAGCATAGTTCCAAATGTGGATATTATCACCGTAACCGATGACGGAACGGATAACCCTATGAGGGAATATACCCGTGTGGAAACAAAAGCAGATATAAAGATAACAGAGTTTGACGGTGAAGGTCTTATTTCAAAAAGACTTTCAGATTCGTTAGACAGCATACATAACTCCTATCAAATCCGTATGCCGTATATTAAAGGTGTTGTTAACGAGGTTGATTTCGCAACCCTTTTTGACGAGCTTGGTGTTACCGAAATAGTTGATATATTCGGAAATAAACACAACCCTCATGATGTGGATTTGATAATAAACAAAAGTATGTTCAAAGGCTATGGGTGGATGCTTGAAAACAACCTCACTTGGAAAGAGTATCTTGAAAGGTGCAGAAAATATAACCACGCCTTGTATATATCGGGAACAGATAAAACAGAAACGCAGAGTATTATCGACCTTAACTATCAGTTTTTGAACACTCTTGCTATGACTACCGAAGAATTTCGCCCTGCTGATTTAGGTCTTGGCATAAAAAGCAATCCCGAATGGGACAGACGAGCTTGGATTACAAAAACTACCGAAACGGAATATTATAAATTAGTCGGTGATCATGGTGTTCGCCGTGAGCATTTTCTTGAAGTTCTTCAAAATGATGAGATTGAGGAAACTGACAAAAAGAAAGTCTATGCAAAAATAATTGAGAAAAATGTGTTGTTTGTAGATGAGCCGATATTTGCTAAAGTGCTTCAGGATAAGGCTAAAAATATATTAAACAAATATGCCGTTGGCAAGCTTTTGGTTTCGGGCGATAACAGATATTTGTGTGATGACCTTATGAGGCTTTTGGGATATATCATTAAAAGCTCCGAGGGGGAAAGTGAAGCGTACAAAGCTCTTGAAAGAGAGTTTTTAACAGAGAATTTCATATATGCACCAAAAGCAACCTATGAAGAAAGTGAATTTTATACACTTCTTCGTAGTCCTCATATTGCCCGAAATGAAGAAGTGATTGCAAGACCGCTTAAAGAAATTGGTAAAGTCCGAGAAAAATATTTATCGCATCTTCACTATGTTATAATGGTGGATTCAAGGTCTTTAATCCCCGAAAGATTAGGCGGTGCAGACTTTGATGGTGATATGGTAAAGACTGTTGCAGACAAGCTGTTAAATGCTTGTGTTATGAAAAGCAGTACGACATTACACGTGCTTAAAATACCTACTGCCGAGCCGCTTATATCGGACAGTAACGATTGGTACGCTCGTTTTCTCACGGTTAAAAGTACCTTTTCATCCCGTGTAGGACAAATCAGTAACAGTGCACTCAGTCGCGGGATTATTGCTTATGACGAAAGTCTTACCGAGGAAGAACGGGAGCATTATTTGCAGGAGGTTGAAACACTTGCAATTTTAACCGGACTTGAAATTGACTCTGCAAAAAGCGGAATCAAGCCTGACTTATCCGAGTACATAGAGCACAGCAAGGTAACAAAGAGCTTGTTTTTGAAATATAAAGCGATTATAGATAGCGACAGATTTTCAAAATGGTATGATGACAGTAAATATATGAAACTTAAAAAGTATTTTGAAAAGGTGGATTGGAATAAGGTTACATCCAACCTTGAAAAGCTCCCGTATTACGCCTTTAATTTAGAAAAGCTCACCGAGAAAGCTCTTGTGAAACCCGTACACGATGAAAACTTGTTTGAATTTGCAAATGAACCTGATTGGAAAGAAAAACTAAATCCCGATACTCTTAAAAAGGTTGAGAGCATAATTGCAGATTACGAGGAAGCATTAAAGCGTGTACGACAGATACGACATACCTCGTCCGAAATGAAACGCAAAACGGACATCAGCAGAATTCTATTTGCCCGTGGTCAGGAAACGGAATATTCGGTTGATGAGCTATATGCTGCATTTGATGATATAAGTCCATCTGATATACAAAAGGCAAGGAAATATTTATCCGAAAATATGTGGCAGTTTACACCGCCTGACGAAAGAGAACAGGTTATATATTCGTTATTTACAAGTGTGAAAATATATAGATACACAGATTTGTTCTGTGATTTTTCCGAGAGTGGTTACAGAATTTTGGGAGATATAATCTGCGATATTGATGATATGTACCGTGCAATAGGATTAAGGAAAAATCTGCTTCATCAAAAGGGTGATACAACACAGATGAAAACAATGCTTACAGGTGCAGGTCGTGCAGGAGATTATAAGGCTCAAATCAAAAGAAACTGTATGAATGTAATTCGTCCGATAGACAGAAACAAAGAATCAATAGGCTATGAGGATGTTGTGAAATGTGCTGTTGCACTTGGTAAAAGGCAATTCGCACTTGAGGTTTTACCGACTACAGTTTTGGAATTGGCACTTGACCGAAGTCACATTTATAAATTGGAAGATGAAGAACCTGCGAAAAAGAGGTGGTTTAGAAGATGACAAATGAATGGTTGGAATTTAAGGCATATACCGA
>JAXJRQ010000203.1:0-13114 GCA_036310525.1 Clostridia bacterium | reverse complement strand
GCTCGGCACAACGACGGTGTACGAAGGTGCTCTGAGCGACGCCGAGTAGTAAGATGCAAAAATTTAACCAGCCGCCAAATTACGATTTATATTGCATTTTTATCCATGTTATGATATACTTATAGTTGGGTTATTATGGATTTAAACAGATAGCGAAAGGTTTAAAGATATGAAGAAACAAACAAGAAGTGAAGCAAGAAGAGCGGCATTTACGCAGGTATTCCAGATGAAGCAGCACATGGACGAGCTCGAAATGATACTCGGCTATATGCTTGAGGAGCTTCCACGCTGTAACGACAACCTCGGCTATATCAGTGCGGTTGTAAACGGAGTGAAGGAGCATGATGCTGAAATCGAGGAAATCATTTCACAGAACCTGAAAAAAGGCTGGACAATAAACAGAATTTCAAAGGTATCTGCGGCGGCACTTAAGGTTGCCGTGTTTGAAATGAAATATATGGACGATGTACCGCACAAGGTAGCCATTAATGAAGCGGTTGAGCTTGTGAAAAAATACGGTGCGGAGGAAGACCCTGCATTCGTAAACGGTGTACTCGGCTCAATAATGAAAACACTATGACCTATATAGGTATTGACACAAGCAACTACACCACCTCGCTTGCCGCTGTTTCCGATAGCGGTGTTGTGAGTGTGCGCCGTCTTCTGGAGGTAAAAGAGGGCGAAAGGGGCATACGTCAGAGTGACGGTGTGTTTATGCATTTAAAGCAGCTGCCCGTATTATATAAGGAGCTTGCACGTCAGGTTGATTTTTCGGATGTTAAGGCAGTTGGTGTGAGTGCAAAACCACGTAATGTCGAAGGCTCATATATGCCCGTTTTCCTTGCGGGTCATGGCTATGCAAGGGTAATCGCCGATACTCTGGGTGTGGAGTTTATTGAATTTTCGCATCAGGACGGACACATCATGGCAGGTATATACAGTGCAGACTGCTATGACTTATTATCGGGTGAATTTTTGTCGGTGCATTTGTCGGGCGGTACAACGGAAATCCTTAAAAGCGAATATAAATCAGGACGCTTTGTGAATGAGATAACAGGCGGCACAAAGGACATAAGCGCAGGTCAGCTTATTGACCGTGTCGGAGTAAAACTGGGTATGCGTTTTCCGGCAGGAAAACACATGGAAAAAGCCGCAAATGACGCCGAAGGAAAAATCAAGCTTCCCGTAAGTACAAACGGAAGCTATATCAATTTTTCGGGTGCGGAAACGAAAGCACTTTCATTTTGTGAAACCGAAAGCACATCGGAAATATCTCATGCAGTGTTTATGTGTGTTGCAAAAACGCTTGAAAAGTCAATAAACCACGCAATTAATGAGCATGGCACAGACAGAGTGCTTATAGTCGGCGGAGTTGCGTCGAACAGTATAATTAGGAAATATTTATCGGATAATATAAACGGCAGTGTGTTTTTTGCCGACAGAGAATACTCAACGGATAATGCGGCAGGAGTCGCACTGCTTACGAAGAAATTTGCGGAGAACGGATATGGAGCCGAGAATAGGAACAGTATCACAGATTAATCAGTATGTCAAGAAAATTCTTGATAACAATATATTATTGAATAACGTATGGGTCAAGGGCGAGATTTCAAACTACAAGCTCCATTATTCGGGACACATCTACCTTACCCTTAAGGACGAGGGCGGAGTTTTGAAAGCCGTAATGTTCAAGAGTGCGGCGTCAACGCTTGCATTTTCGCCGTCGGACGGCATGAAGGTTATGGCACGTGGACGAGTCAGCGTGTATGAGGCAGGCGGTTCGTATCAGCTATATATTGAGGAAATGATTCCCGATGGCGTGGGCGAGCTGTATGTTGCATATGAAAAGCTCAAAAAACAGCTGTCCGAGGAAGGTCTATTTGACGAGCAGTTCAAACAGCCCATCCCACGCTTCCCCAAAGCGGTCGGTGTTGCAACCGCATCAACGGGTGCGGCGGTAAGGGATATTATAAACGTAATCAGCCGACGCTGTCCCATGACAAAAATCATTCTCTATCCCACTCAGGTTCAGGGCGCAGGTGCGGCGGCGAGCGTAGTAAAGGCGATTGAATATTTTAACAGAGAACAAAACGTTGATACGATTATTGCCGGCAGAGGCGGCGGCTCTATTGAGGATTTGTGGGCATTTAATGAGGAAATTACCGCACGTGCGATTTTTGCTTCAAAAATCCCCGTTATTTCGGCGGTTGGTCATGAAACGGACTTTACGATAGCCGATTTTGTGGCGGATTTGCGTGCGCCTACGCCATCGGCGGCGGCAGAAATAGCCGTTCCGTCGGCGCTTGAATTAAGGAGTGCATTAAAGTCACATTCGTCACGTATTTCGGGCGCAGTTTTAAAACAGCTTGAAAGACGCAGATTAAAGCTTCAAAGCTATAAGCTCAAGACTCCTGCACAGCGTATACAGGAAAACAGTCAGAGGCTTGACAATATTGTAAAAAGCATGGAACAGAGCTTAAAGCTCAAAACCTCGGAAAAGAGACGTGCAATAGGAACTCTTGCAGGAAAAATCGACGCAATGAGTCCATTAAAGGTTCTCTCAAGAGGCTATTCAATTCCCGTAAGCGATGACGGTGCGGTTATAAGAAGCAGTGCCGACATGACTTCGGGAAGAGAATTCACTTTGAAAATGACAGACGGCGATGCGGAATGTATCGTGAAATAAATTCATATTTTGCCGATAATAGGCGTGGAGGTTAACGTGGCTGATAAAAATTTTGAGCAATCAATAAAAGAACTTGAAGAAATCGTGGAAAAGCTTGAAAGCTCGGACGTAAGTCTTGAAGACTCACTAAAGCTTTTTGAAAACGGCGTAAAGCTGACAAAGAACTGTCAGAAAATGCTTGATGACGCAGAAAAAAAGGTTTCTGTGCTGATGGCAACGGACAGCGGTGAGCTGGTTGATTTTACGGGTGAAGGTGAATAAAGTGAAAGCAATTTTAAAGGAAAAGCAGGATTATATAGATACTCTTCTTCACAGATATATACAGGCTCACGACAATCCGCAAAAAACAATCTATGAAGCAATGAGCTACAGTCTTTTTGCAGGCGGAAAGAGGCTTCGTCCGCTTCTGATGCTTGAGGTGTGCAGAATGTGCGGCGGTGACGAAGAGGAGGTTATTCCGTTTGCGTGCGCAATGGAAATGATTCATACCTATTCGCTTATTCACGACGATTTACCTGCTATGGATAATGACGATTTAAGACGTGGTATGCCGACCAATCATATAAAATTCGGCGAGGCAACGGCAATTCTTGCAGGCGATGCTTTGCTTAACAGGGCGTTTGAGGTTGTGAGCGCATACAACGGTAAAAATCCTGTGCGTGCGCTTCGTGCGATTAAGCTTTTGTCCGAATCATCGGGTACAGAGGGCATGATAGGCGGTCAGGTGGTTGATATTGAAAGCGAAAATAAAAAAATCACACTTGATGAGCTTAAGTATATTCACCTTTTGAAAACGGGCGCAATCATAAGAAGCTCATGCGTGATAGGTGCGGTTATGTCGGGCGCTGACGAGGAAAAAATAAGCGCAGTGGACGAGTTTGCGAAAAATTTAGGTATTGCATTTCAGATTCGTGACGATTTGCTTGACGTAATAAGCACCGAGGAAGAGCTTGGTAAACCCATCGGCTCTGATGAAAAGTCGGATAAAAGCACGTATGTAACGCTTGCAGGCCGCAAAAAGGCAGAAGCACTTGTCGGGGAATACTCGGATAAGGCGTTGTCAGCACTTGGGATTTTTGGTGAAAAAGCAGACTTTTTAAAAAACCTCACTGAATATATGTCGGTGCGAAAATCATAAAATGAGAGGATAAGAATTAATGTACTTTAATCAGATATGTAATAATTCCGTGTTCTGGACAGCGGTAATCAGCTGGGCAGCGGCGCAGATACTTAAGTTTATACTTGTACTTGTTGTGTACAGAAAGGTTGATTTTACACGTATTACGGGTTCAGGCGGTATGCCGTCATCACACTCGTCGTTTGTTGTGTCGCTCACATCGGCTGTGGGACTTGTCAGCGGTTTTGATTCGGTTGCGTTTGCAATCTGTACGGTGCTTGCGTTTGTCGTAATGTACGATGCGGCAGGCGTAAGAAGAAGTGCGGGTCAGCAGGCGGCAATTCTTAACCGTCTTGTTGAGGACTGGAGCAAGGAGGATTATTCGCATACGGAAAAGAAGCTCAAGGAGCTTCTCGGTCATACACCGCTTGAGGTTATCGCCGGTGCGGTATTGGGTATTCTGATTGCGGTTATTCGGCATATGTAGTGAGTTTGCAATTGGATAATGTCTTTTAAACCACGCAATTATCGTTTGGTTTTTTATACACAAAAAAAGCACGTTTCATCAAACGTGCTTTTTTTTGTGTATAAATTACTCATTTTTCAATCATAATGACCTCGACAATGAAGAATTATTATATTATCATTTTCAATTTTGTACACTAATCTGTTAACTTCATCAATTCTCCTGCTCCACAAACCTTGAAAATCATGTTTGAGTGGTTCAGGCTTTCCGAGACCATCATACTGATTGCGGTCAATATCTTTTAATAACTGATTTATTCTTTTCAAAGTTTTTTTGTCTTGCATAGACCAATATACGTAATCGTTCCATGCATCGTCAGTCCATAATTTATTCATCTTCCACCTCAATCAGTTCATGCTGAGTAAGATTGCCGTTCTTATAGGCTTCTATTGAAGTCAACAGATATTTCCGGTTCTTTTCAGAATAAAAAGGATCTGATGCTGAAATTTCAAATGGGATTTTACGCTCACGAACAACAGCTTTTGCGAATACAGTAATTGCTGTTGACATACTCATACCAAAATCCGAACACAAACTATCAAATTCCTTTTTTAATCCGTCTTCCATGCGAACACTAAAGGTTGCCTGTGCCATATTATCACTCCTTTCTTGTAATAGCTATTATACCATATATTATACTAAAAATCAATATATTTTATGCAAAAACATACCGTTTTGATACCATAAGTGTTAAAAATGCCCTAAATTCTTTATAGCCCAAGAAAAAACGGTGCTGTTTTTTCAGCACCGTTTTTTTACATAAGACTAAACCACAACAAAACGATTATACCAAGAATGATGCGGTAATAACCAAACACCTTGAAGTCGTGCTTTTGTACGTAATTTACAAGGAACTTAACGGCGAGCAGTGAAACTATGTAAGCAACCGCCATGCCGACAAGCAGAAGTCCCCATTCGCCCTGATTCATCACGTAATCGTTTGTCACAATCTTCAAAAAGCTTACGCCGAACATAACGGGAATTGCAAGGAAGAACGAAAATTCCGCCGCAAGACCTCTCGAACAGCCTATCAGCATTGCGCCGAGGATTGTTGCGCCTGAGCGTGATGTACCCGGAACAATCGACAGCACCTGAAACAGTCCGATAAGAAGTGCCGTTTTGTACGACATTTCGTTCATGGTTGTTATGGCTGCTGTTTTATTTTTGCGCTCAATGAACAAAAAGCCTATGCCGTAAACGATAAGCATTGCACTTACCACTACGGGTACGGAAATTTTGTCCATGGCATCGTTAAACGCCAGTCCGATTACCGCCGCAGGCAGACATGCGATTATAACCTTGAACCACATCTGCCATGTGTCCGCTTTTTCCTGCGCCGATTTTGACGGTGCAAAGGGATTTAGCTTTTTAAAGTACAGCGTTGCAATTGCAAGAATTGCACCCAACTGAATTACATATAAATATATCTGCGAATTTAAGAAGCCTTCGCCTGTTTTCATAAATTCATTGACAAGAATCATATGTCCCGTACTGCTTATGGGAAGCCATTCCGTGATTCCCTCAACAATACCGAGAACAATAGATTTTAACATATCAATCACTGTCACAGCACTCCTGTCTTATTTGTTATTTACTGCTTTTGCACATTCTGCAATTGTATGTGCAACATTGTCAATTCCTATCTTACCCACGTCAAAGCTCATGTCATAGTTTTTCAGTGCGCCCCAGTCCTTGCCGGTGTAGTATTCGTAATAGTTGCGGCGGCGTTTGTCAGCCTTTGCAACGGCGTCCTTTGCTTTTGCACGTGTGATGTCAAAAGCCTCCATAACATGTTCAATACGGAAATCTGCTGACGCATATAAAAATACATTAAGCGTCTTGACGTTTTCTTCGTTTTCAAGTGCGTAGTCTGCACATCTTCCAACTATAACGCAGTCCTCATGCGCAAGTGATTTTATTACCTCTGTCTGTGCGATAAACAGCTTGTCATTTATCGGCATGTCATAGTATACGGGCGTGTTTAAGCCGCGCATTGAATAGTTTCCGCTTACGATTGAGTATAAAAAGCTGTTTGTTGCACGTTCGTCAACATGCTCCACTGCTTCGGGACTCAAATTGCTCTTTTCTGCCGCAAGCTGAACAAGCTCCTTATCGTAGAAAGGAACATTGAGCTTTTCGGCTACCTTTTTCCCGATTTCAATACCTGCACTTCCGTACTGGCGTCCGATTGTAATAACTAATGACATAAAAACATCTCCTCTCTTATATATGCGGCTACTTAATTTCCGCTATATTGTCTAAAGTATAATTTATCATCCCTACAAATTGTAATTTATAGGGATGAATTTACATTCAGTTCTGATTATACAAGCCCTCAGTCGCCTTCGGCGCCAGCTCCCTTTACACAAGGGAGCCTTTCGCTTCGATTATGCTTTTGCATAAACCTTTTGCACGGCTGAGGAAAATTTTCGTAGGTTGCTGCTCGGTGGAACGACGGTGTACGAAGGTACTCCGAGCGACACCGAGTAGTAAGATACGGAAATTTAACCAGTCGCAACGATAAATTACAATTTATATAATCATTTATACCTATATTATACAATATTTTCCGAAAAAAAGCAATAATAATTATTGGTAGAGTTTTTTATAGCTTTCCCAGTTATCGTTAACCTTTTTCACATAATGGCGAGTTTCGGAAAAGGGTATATATTCAAGTGTTTTTCCGTCGCTTGAGTAATTGGAATTTTTAAGCCACGAATCCACGTTACCGCCGCCTGCGTTATATGCGGCAAGGGCGGTGCTTGTATTTTTATACTTGTCAATCAGATACCGCAGATAATGACATCCAATCATGACGTTTGTTTCGGGGTCATGCCAGTCGTAGTCTTCAAGACCCATCTTTTTTGCGTTCCAGTCGGCGGTTTCTTCGGTAAGCTGCATGAGTCCGTATGCGTACGCCGATTTTGCTTCGGGGACATAGTTGCTTTCAACCTTTATCACCGCCATGACAAGGCATGGGTCGAGCTTGTTTTCACGTGCATATTTAGTTATGTACTCACTGTATGCAACGGGATAACCCGACTGCTTTCCTGTGTGGTAACCGCTTATTATTCCCAAGACGGAAACAAGCAGTGCCAGCAGAACAAGCAGACATGTAAAAAATTTTTTCACTGTTTATACCTCGTTTTTATTTCATTCAAAACCTTTTCTGTTTCATTCTTAAGTGCCTCAAAATCTCCGTCGTTATGTATAACATATTCAGCGTGCTTTTCGTAAAATTCATCGTCGGGCTGTGCGCCGATGCGCCTTTGCGCATCCTGCTCACTGATACTGTCACGAAGCATTATACGTTCAGTGCGTGTGCGCTCTTTTGCAATTACCGAAACAATAAACTCACATAAATCCTCAATATTGCTTCCTATAATAACAGCGCCGTCAATTGCGGCAAGCGGTGTTTTGCATGAGGATAGCTTTTCTTCAATATCGGCTCTGATGTATTTGTGGGTGATTTCGTTTAGCGTTTTTAGCTTTTCTCCATCCGAAAAAACTATCGAACCGAGCTTTTTGCGGTCAAGCGTACCGTCTGAGAGAAGAATACTGTTGCCGAAAAACGCACAAAGCTCATCAAGGCATTTACTGCCCTTTCCCACGACCTCACGAGCCGATTTGTCTGCGTCAATAACCGTAACGCCCAATTTGCGGAATATGTCGGAAACAGTCGACTTTCCCGTTCCCGAACCGCCCGTAATCCCGAATATACGCATAGTTATCTCTCCGAATTTATACATTTTCTATCTGCCAGTCAATCGGCTCCTTACCCATATTAATAAGAAGCTCGTTTGTCTTTTTGAAGTGTCCGCAACCGAAAAAGCCTCTGTGCGCCGAGAGCGGACTCGGATGCACCGTTGTTAAAATAATATGCTGCGGATTGGTGATAACATTCACCTTTTCTTTCGCATTTGACCCCCACAGAAGAAAAATAACGGGGTCTTGCCTTTCGTTAAGGCACTCAATCACACGGTTAGTAAAAATCTCCCAGCCTCTGTTTCTGTGCGAATTTGCCTCCTTGTCACGTACGGTAAGGGCATTGTTAAGCAAAAGCACACCCTGCCTTGCCCATTTTTCAAGATAGCCGTTGTTGGGGATGTATAACCCAAGCTCATTCTGAAGCTCCTTGTAAATGTTAACAAGCGACGGCGGAGTTTTCACGCCCACAGGTACGGAAAAAGCAAGTCCGTGTGCCTGATTTTCCTCGTGATACGGGTCCTGACCGAGTATGACAACCTTTGTATCCTTGCATGAAGTCCATTTCAGTGCATTGAAAATGTCATACATGTCGGGATGAATTATATGCGATTTGTATTCTGCCTTGAGAAACTGACGAAGCTTTAAGTAATATTCCTTTTCAAATTCATCTTTGAGAATTTCGTCCCAGTCGTTTCCTATGCTGACCAAATTAATCACCTCATATATTTTTATTCAAAACCGTATAAATTCAATGTTTTCGGTTATGTTATCCATATTATAACAGAATATTTCAAAAAAAGCAAATAAATATATAATGTCTATATATGGGTGGTTAAAAGCGAGAAAAATACTACAGATTGGGGTAATGTCAAATTGTACAAAAAAACCGCTTATTTTTGACAAAAATTCGGTACAAAAAACATTCAAAAAAAATAAAAAGTCTTGACAATTGGCTCATTTTCTAATATAATTTTATAGGTTATCTGTGTAAAAGGATAATTGAGCTAAATTTTCGGGAGTGTGAAAAACGATGATAAGCGATGCCACCAATAAGCATCTGCAGGTTGGATTTAAGCAGTCGTTAAAAGCCATAGAGGAAGGCAGAGGCAAGGAAGTGCTTCTTGCGCTTGACTGCGACGAAAAGATAAGTGCTCCGATCAGAAAAGCGGCGTCGGACAAGGGCGTTAAGCTTGTTGAAGTTCCCACAATGAAGGAACTCGGTACACAGTGCGGCATAGAAGTAAGCGCCAGCTGTGCGGTTGTTTTAAATTTTTAGTTTATTTCATGCAATGCATGTAAATAATATATTGGGTAAAAAACCCGCAAATAATTTTTTAAGAAAGGAAGTGTAACACGATATGCCAACATTTAACCAATTGGTCAAGACTGGAAGAAAGACTTCAAGAAAGAAGTCAACAGCTCCTGCACTTCAGAAGAGCCTTAACTCTTTGAAGAAGAAGATGTCAGATAAGAGCTCACCCCAGAAGAGAGGCGTATGTACTGCTGTAAGAACAGCTACCCCTAAGAAGCCTAACTCAGCTCTCCGTAAGATTGCCAGAGTAAGACTTACAAACGGTATCGAAGTAACAGCATACATCCCCGGTATCGGACACAATCTGCAGGAACATAGTGTTGTTCTTATCAGAGGAGGAAGAGTTAGAGACCTTCCCGGTACAAGATACCATATCATCAGAGGTACTCTTGACGCACAGGGCGTTAACGGACGTCTTCAGTCAAGAAGTAAGTATGGTGCAAAGAGACCAAAAGCAGCAAAGTAATAACACCTTAGTTGCTGTAACAAACAGTTATATCACAAAAAGTGCATATCGGGTTATATAATCTATATATTCGAATACGCACTGACGGAATTTATGTTAGAAATTCAGAGTACCTGTGATATTCATTGCGTAAGCCAAAAGCTTACAATTTTATGAAGGAGGGAAGTAAAGTGCCAAGAAAAGGTTTTATTGCAAAAAGAGAAGTTTTACCTGATCCTATCTATAATAGCATTGTTGTAACAAAGCTTATCAACAATATCATGCTTGACGGTAAGAAGGGTGTTGCTCAGAAAATCGTTTACGACGCATTTGAAATCGTGAAGGAAAAGACCGGTAAGGATGCTTTGGAAGCATTTAACGAGGCTATGGATAACATCATGCCCGTTCTTGAAGTAAAAGCAAGACGTGTCGGCGGTGCAACATATCAGGTGCCTATGGAAGTTCGTCCCGAAAGAAGACAGACTTTAGGCCTCAGATGGCTTACTCGTTACTCAAGAGAGAGAAACGAAAAGACCATGAAGGAAAGACTTGCAAACGAGCTTATGGATGCTATCAACGGCGTTGGCGGTTCAGTTAAGAAGCGTGAAGACACCCACAAGATGGCAGAAGCAAACAAGGCATTCGCTCATTACCGTTGGTAATCTTATTTCGCTATTTCGGAATAAATTGCGAGTGTGTTTGGATTTAAACAAACAGTAAATAACAAACTACTATAAAATCCTTATTTGAAAGGAGGAAATATAATGGGTAGAGAATATTCACTTAAAAACACAAGAAATATCGGTATTATGGCGCACATCGACGCCGGAAAAACCACTACCACAGAGAGAATCCTGTTCTACACCGGACGTATCCACAAAATGGGTGAAACACATGACGGTGCAGGTACAATGGACTGGATGGCTCAGGAGCAGGAACGTGGTATCACAATCACATCTGCTGCTACAACTTGTCACTGGTCAGGTTCAGCTAATCAGTATCCCGAGCATCGTATAAACATTATCGATACACCGGGTCACGTTGACTTTACTGTTGAAGTTCAGCGTTCATTGAAGGTTCTCGACGGTTCAGTAACTGTTCTTTGTGCAAAGGGCGGTGTTGAACCTCAGTCAGAAACAGTTTGGAGACAGGCTGATGACTACAAAGTACCCCGTATGATATACGTTAACAAAATGGATATCATGGGTGCTGACTTCTATCATGTTGTTGACATGGTTCATGAAAGACTTAAGGCTAACGGTGTTCCCGTTCAGCTTCCTATCGGCGCTGAGGAAACATTCAAGGGCATTATCGACCTTATGACCATGAAGGCTGAAGTTTACTATGATGACCTTGGTAAGGACGTAAGAGTTGAGGAAATTCCCGACGATATGAAGGACAAGGCTGAAGAATACAGACAGTCTATGATTGAAGCTATCTGTGAAACTGATGAAGACTTGTTCGAAAAGTTCCTTGGTGAGGAAGAAATCACAGTTGACGAGCTTAAGGCTGCTTTGAGAAAAGCAACAATAAGCAACGAAATTATCCCGATGCTTTGCGGTACATCATACAGAAACAAGGGTGTTCAGATGCTTCTTGACGCTGTTATTGATTACATGCCCGCACCTATCGACATCGAGGACATCAAGGGTGTTAACCCTGATACCAATGAGGAAGAAACAAGACCGTCAACAGATGACGCTCCCTTCGCTGCATTGGCATTCAAGATTGCTACAGACCCCTATGTTGGTAAGATCTGCTACTTCAGAGTTTACTCAGGTGTGGTTAAGTCAGGTTCATACGTGCTTAACTCATGCAAGGGTCATAAAGAACGTATGGGACGTATCCTTCAGATGCACGCAAACAGCCGTACAGATATTGACTGCTGCTACAGCGGTGACATCGCAGCTGCAGTTGGTCTGAAGAATACAACAACAGGTGAAACTCTTTGTGACGAAGATAATCCTATTATCCTCGAATCAATGAACTTCCCTGAACCCGTTATCCGTGTTGCTATCGAGCCTAAAACTAAGGCTGGTCAGGAAAAGATGGGTATTGCTCTTGCAAAGCTTGCAGAAGAAGACCCCACTTTCAAGACATATACAGACGAAGAAACAGGTCAGACAATCATCGCAGGTATGGGTGAGCTTCATCTTGAAATCATCGTTGACAGACTTCTGCGTGAATTCAAGGTAGAAGCAAACGTTGGTGAACCTCAGGTTTCATACAGAGAAGCAATCAGAAAAGAAGTTAATATCGAACACAAGTATGCACGTCAGTCAGGTGGTAAGGGTCAGTACGGTCACGTATTGTTGAAGCTTACTCCGCTTGAGGAAGGTGCAGGCTATGAGTTTGAAAACGCAGTTGTCGGCGGTGCTATTCCGAAGGAATACATTCCCGCTGTTGATGCAGGTATCCAGGGTGCAATGCAGTCAGGTGTACTTGCAGGCTACAACGTTGTTGACGTAAAGGCAACTCTTTACGATGGTTCATACCATGAAGTCGACTCATCAGAAATGGCGTTCAAGATTGCCGCTTCAATGGCATTCAAGGAAGGTATGAAGAAGGCAGACCCTGTTATCAAGGAGCCTATCATGCTTGTTAACGTTATTATGCCTGATGAATACATGGGTGACGTTATGGGTGACCTTAACTCACGCCGTGGTATGATTCAGAAGATGGAAGCGAGATCAGGCGGTATTCAGCAGATTACAGCTATGGTTCCCCTTTCAGAAATGTTCGGTTATGCTACTGAACTTCGTTCAAGAACTCAGGGTAGAGGCCAGTACACAATGGAACCCTCACACTACAGTGAAGTACCGAAGTCAATTCAGGAAAGCATCATGAATGACCGTGCAAAAGCGTAAAACTGCATAAGGTTTTACAAAAATTCAGTATAATAAGCAGAAAATTAAAAAAAGACTTGATTTTTTGCTTAAAAAATTGTACAATAAGTATATTGGTAAATAAAAATATATAATTCTTTATTTTAAGGAGGAAATTCAAATGGCAAAAGCTAAATTTGAAAGAACAAAACCGCATGTTAACATCGGTACCATCGGTCACGTTGACCATGGTAAGACAACTCTTACAGCTGCTATCACAAAGGTTCTTGCATTAAAGGGCCAGGCACAGTTCGAAGCTTACGATATGATCGATAAGGCTCCGGAAGAAAGAGAAAGAGGTATCACAATTTCAACAGCTCACGTTGAGTACGAAACAGAAGCTCGTCACTATGCTCACGTTGACTGCCCGGGCCACGCTGACTACGTTAAGAACATGATCACAGGTGCTGCTCAGATGGACGGTGCTATCCTTGT
>JAXJRQ010000202.1:0-2720 GCA_036310525.1 Clostridia bacterium | reverse complement strand
TGTTAAGGTAGGTAACAAATTCCTTTATACCGCCCTCAGCATATAAAACCAACTCTGTCGGTTCTTCTGCTCTCTTATCGGTAAATATGATTTTCACACCCTTATTAAGGAATGCCTGCTCTCTTAATCTCTTTGAAAGAACTTCATAATCAAATTCAGTTACTTCAAAAATTTCGGGGTCGGGAAGGAATGTGATTTTAGTACCGGTCTTGTCGGTGTCGCCGATTACCTTGAGCTTAGTAACGGGAGTTCCACGTTCATACTTCTGATAATGAACATGCTCGCCGTCTGAAACTTCGATTTCAAGACGCTCTGACAACGCATTAACAACTGATGAACCAACACCGTGCAAACCGCCTGAAACCTTGTATCCGCCACCGCCAAATTTACCGCCGGCATGAAGAATTGTAAGAACAACCTCAACTGTCGGGATGCCCTGCTGGGGATGAATACCAACGGGGATACCTCGGCCGTTGTCGGTAACGGTACATGAATTATCGGGATTTATATCTACGTGTATTTCTGTACAATATCCTGCAAGTGCTTCGTCGATTGAGTTATCGACAATTTCGTATACAAGATGATGCAGACCTGCTGCGGAGGTAGAACCGATATACATACCCGGACGTTTTCTTACCGCTTCAAGACCTTCGAGAACCTGAATTTGGTTTTCGTCATATTTGGCTTCGATTTTTTCAATATCACTCATTTTTTTACTCCTTTTCGGTTTTCCGTTTTTGTGTGACTGCTTCTGGCAATCTTACTATATTAACAGCGGAATACAATCCGCAGAATAAGTGCTAAAACAAATTGTTGAAATCGTTAATATCTCCCTGAGCTGTTTTAGAGTTAACTCTTTTTGCAAGTACCTTTGATGAAATGGAGGAGAGATATACTTTTGTTTCGCCTTTTGTGCTTGTTACGATATATGATCTTGGTAAGCCCTCTGAGGCGTTTATAATTTTGTTGTTTCTTTGTGCGTTAGGGAGAAAATCACGTCCCTGATGCGAAACTGTTGTGTTATCCATATCAAATATACCGATAATATCTTTTTCGTTAATAACGAAATTATTTCCTGCATGCAGAAACATATTTTATCCTCCTATTGCATAGTAATTGTGCCGTTATCGACATAAAACAGTGCTGTATCGGTTGAATCGTTCGTTAAATCTGAATCAGTGCCGGTAATAAGTACCTGCTTGTCCTTGATTTTTTCGCAAAGATACATTCGTCTGTTTATATCAAGCTCGCTTAAAATATCATCAAGCAACAGAATAGGGTATTCATCCTTGATGCTTCTGATATAATCAGCCTGCGCAATTTTAAGGCTCAGTGCGGCTGTTCGTTGTTGCCCCTGAGAACCGAAGGTTCTTGCTTCACGGCCGTTTATGGATATATTAATATCATCACGCTGTATACCGTATTGTGCAGACCCCATATCAATCTCACGCTCACTTCTGCTTTGTAAAAACTCAAAAAAGCTTTCTTCGTCAAAATTATCGGTTTTTATGCTTGGTGCATATTCTGCAAGCAAATCTTCACCGGATATTTCTTTTTGAATTGCAGATGCAAATTTATTAAGCTGTGATATGGAATCAGTTCTGTATTCCATGATTTTTGCGCCTGTATGTGCAAGCTGTTCGTTCCATACTTCAAGCATGGAATATGCATTACGTCCTGAAGTGCGGATTGTTTTTAACAGGCTGTTTTTTTGCATAAGCGCTTTATTGTAATCTATAAGATTACTCAGATACCCCGGATAAAGCTGACTTATTGCACTGTCTGTAAATCTGCGCCTTGAAGAAGGTGAGCCTTTGACAAGCTCAAGGTCTTCGGGAGAGAACATAACTGCATTCAGATAGCTCATAAGCATGGAAAGCTTTGTTATCTGTACATGATTGATTTTTATGTTTTTCTTTCCGTTTTTTATAAGACGGATATTTGCGCTGTAATCACGATTTGCGTCATGAAATTCTGCAGTAAGCGATGCAAAATCATTTCCGAAGCGTATAAGCTCTTTGTCTGTTTTGGCTCGGTGACTGCGTCCCTGACAAAACAGATATACCGCTTCAAGAATATTGGTTTTTCCCTGTGCGTTGTTACCGTATATGAGGTTTGTTCCACGGGAAAATTTTATTGTTTCCTGCTCGTAATTTCTGAAATTACTCAGAGTAAGGGAAGAAATATACATTTATTCACTACCTACATCAATTAATACTGTTTCGTCTTCAAATTCTATTATAACCTTGTCACCGGGACGTATTTTTTTGCCTCTCATGGTGCAAAGCTCGTCGTTTACCGAAACCATTTCGCTTAAAATCATATCCTTTGCGTCGCTGCCTGATTCGGCGATTGCGCTGAATTTCAAAAGCTGGTCAAGCTTGATAAATTCGGTATTTATGTTAATATCAAATTTCTGCATAAGCTACTCCTTATTTAATGTGCAGAACGGCTGATTGAAATTACGCTTTGCACTTGTTTGATTTTTTTCTTTATCAGTTCCAGATCGGCAGTATTGCGGATTTCGATACCTACCTGAATAACAGCAATGTGCTTTTTATTTATATAGGCATTAACCGATTTGACCGAGGTTTTGAGATTTGCAAGAATGTTTGTAATTTCAAGCAAAACGCCGTCACGGTCATATGCTTCAATCTGGAGATTGGCAACGTACGATGTGCTTCTTTCATCGTCCCATTCAACGTCAATAAATCTGCTCT
>JAXJRQ010000201.1:0-2763 GCA_036310525.1 Clostridia bacterium | reverse complement strand
GTTATTCTTTGTTTAATATATAAATTGTAATTTATAGGGGTGTTTTGCGTTTGTGATTGTAGGGGAGGGTCTCTGTGCCCTCCCGTAATATATTTGTGCGCGGGAGGGGATGGAACCCCTCCCCTACGGTGGGATAATTGTTTACATCCCGATAAATTACAATTTATATTTTTTCAAACAACAAAAAAGATGAGAAAAATCTCATCTTTTTGTTGTATTATCAAAACACGTGTACAATTGCCGCCATATGCTTTCTGGGGAAATTTACGGTCACTTCGCTGCCGTTTGCCGAAACCGAAACATCAGGCGAGGAGAACACAATCTCCGCATTCTTATACTCAATCGGGAGCTTTACTTCTGCGCCCTTATCATCTCTGTTCCAGATTGTCAGATACGCTTCGTTTCCGTTTTTGTAGCCTGCGCAAATCTGCTTTTTACCGCTGTATTCAACACCTAAAGGATAGAACGGTATACTTGTTGGGATTTTATCACGGATTTCCTTATACACCGCCACGCCCTTTTTCACAAGCTCGAACTGTTCGTCATTAAGCCACGGAGTTTTTCCGCTAAGGTGCATTCTTGTGAGCATTGCACTTATCATATCATGACAAATTCTGTCGTCGCTCATATCAAGACCCGGAGTTGCCCAGATTGCCGCCTGCTCAGGTAAAACCGCTGTACAAGCCGCCGACGCAATAGGTGGAATTTCAAGGTCGCTTTCCTGGTCGGAAACAGACAGAATAGAGAAATTCTCCATTGTCTGATAGTCGATTTTGTTACCGCCGCTTGCACAAGCTTCAATAACAAGGTCGGGATACTTATCCATAATGCCACGTATCCAGTCAACGAACGCCGCTTCTGCCTGCATAAGTCCGTCACCGAAGCTGTCCGCATCAAGCTCTGTACCTATTCCTGGGTCTACGTTGTAGTCTAGCTTCATATATCCGAGCTTATATGTGGTTATAAGTCTGTCCATAACCGACTCGGTGTATTTTCTTACTTCTTCATTTCTGAAATCAAGCAAATATCTGCCGTGGTCAATCACACGCTTACCATGACGCATATAGAAGAAATCATCGGGAAGCTTATCGGCAAGGGGACACTTAACGCCCATAACCTCAACTTCAATCCACATACCGAAGACCATGCCCTTTGAGCGCACATATTCGGCTACTTCTTCAATACCGTTGGGGAAACGGCTCTCGCACGGAAGCCATTCGCCGACATTATCCCACCATGCACCGTCATCATACCAGCCGGCATCCATACAATAATATTCAGCACCCGTCTGCGCCGCCTTGTCTATGACGGGGAACAGCTTTTCGGCTGTAGGGTCTGCCATAAGGCAGTTGAGATAATCGTTAAATATAACAGGAAGCTTTTTATCAGCTCTGTTTTTTCTTGTAATGACACGTCTGTATTTTGTAAGCTCACCTATTGCACTGTCAAAATCACCGTTTCCTATTGCTACAGCACAATTAACCGTTCTGAAGCTCTGATTGGGAGCAAGGTTTTTCCACCAGTGGTTTTCCTGCTCTGACGGTCCCGATAATCTGAGGTACAATACATCCTTCAAATCACCGATTTCCCAGTTCCAGCCGGTGTTGCTTTCAATCTGCCACATAAGCGAGGATTTGTCCTTCTCGTTTATAAGACAGCCCATTGGCAGATGCTCCTTTGATGACCATGTGCCTGAGCCTGATTTCATTATACGATTAATCGAGAACGGCTGATTATGGTTGATACCAAGGTCTTCAAGGGTGTATTTATGCCAGTTAAATTCACGGCACCAGCCGTTATAAGGGATATAAATACTTGCATCCTCTCTGATTTCGCTGCCTTTTGCAAATTCAGCCAAGGAAAAGCTTGAAATATATTCAAGACCTATATATTCATCCGAAATATTTTTAACCTCGGCATATGTGCGCACAACCGAAGCACCGTTATAAAACTGATAGTTCATGCACACATCAAGAGTTCCGTCGCTTAACTTAAACGATAACAGTCTGCCGTACTCATTTGTTGTATCATCATGTGACACATATTTCAAAGGTATACCGCCCGTATGCTTTGCGCCGTGGTGGTCTGCTTTGTCACGTCCCGTAACAGCAATTTCAATTGTTCTGTATGCTAAATCGTTATATTCAGTTTCGGTAATTTCCTTCGCCTTATCGGACATATTAAGCAATAAGAGTCTGCTGTCATCGGTTATTTCAAACGTCATATATATTCCGTTTTCGTTAATTTCTAAAAATCTGCTCATAATTTCCTCCGTCAGTTAAGCCGCCACATATCAATGTCAAATCCATTGCGCTTCAAAAGTGCCTCCATATAAAAATAATCTCCAAAGATTGTACTCCACTGATTAACAATTCTTGAGCCATCCTCTTTGAATGCGCCGCAATAGCAGTTTGTGAGAAGAGCTTCGGAATTTTCATCCTTAAACACATCATAGAGTCTCAAAAAGCGCATATTGCTTTCTAATTATGCCATTAATTTCTTTCTTTGTCAAGTCTTCCATATTAATTTCTTATCGCATTGTATGCTTTTTAAGCCCAGCTATTGCAGGCGGCGCAAAACCTCTTTACCTGTTCACAGAAATATTTGCCCTCTGTTATGCCGTTAAGGCGTTTGGAGTTTATACCATAATTAAGCTGCAACAAAAAATCGCTCATGGCGTATATGCCATGAGCGATTTTCTAACGGAATAATCCGTACATAAATCAATGAAATTACTTATTCATATCTTCCTTGATCTTAGCC
>JAXJRQ010000200.1:0-1720 GCA_036310525.1 Clostridia bacterium | reverse complement strand
TTTCCGCAGTTGCCATTGCTGACCGAGTGGGACATGAGAGCATTGATATTACATACAGATATGCACATCTTTTCCCCTCAAAGCAGGTAGATATGGCAAACAAACTTGAAAACGAAAGGATTGATTTAATTGGATAAAAAACTTGATGCCAAAGGCAGATGGAGAAACAAAACCACATCGTTTATGATGTCACCTGAAGAACGGGCGGATTTAGATATTCGTGTCAGCCTTTCGGGACTGACAAAACAGGAATATATGGTTAGACGGTTGCTTGAAAGAGATATAATCGTTCAGCCAAATTCAAGAATTTATAAGGCACTCCGAAATCAAATGACGGAAATCCTTAATGAACTCCGCAGAATTGAAAACGGAGCAAATGTTGATGATGAACTGCTTGCAGTTATCAAAACGGTAGCGGAAACCTACAATGGTTTACAAGAAAAGTAAAAGTCCCAAAGTATCGGCAAATACTTCGGGACATGGAATGTGGTAAACACTCCTTAATTACAATTATCAGTTTACCACATTCCTGTTGATTTTTCAATAGGAACGAGGTGAAAAGTTTAATGTTTGATAAAAATTTTGATGATATGCAGACCGAAGAAATGAGGGAATATTTCAAACAAATGAACAATCCCTATTATCTTTACGCAAAAACAATGACAAATCTGTATGATGAGGTATATCAGCCCAAAACCCCTGTTATAGAAAATCTTTTATACAGCGGTACATACTTGTTTGTCGGTGCGCCGAAAGTCGGCAAATCGTTCTTTATGGCACAGCTCGCTTATCACATAAGCAGCGGTCTTGACCTTTGGAATTACAAGGTCAACAAAGGTACGGTTTTGTACCTTGCATTAGAGGACGATTATGCAAGACTTCAGCACAGACTTTATACAATGTTCGGAGCGTGCGAAAACGAGAAATTTTTTCTTGCCACACAATCCAATCAGCTCAACGGCGGTTTAGATAAACAGCTTGAGGGATTTATAGAAAATCATCCCGATACAAAGCTGATTATCATTGATACCTTGCAGAAAATCCGTGAACTCTCCGGCGATAAGTACAGTTATGCAAATGACTATGATATTGTAACAAAGCTAAAGAAATTCAGCGACAACAAAAATATCTGTCTGCTTCTTGTTCATCATACAAGAAAGCAGCAGTCTGACGATTGCTTTGAAACAATCTCCGGGACAAACGGATTGCTTGGAGCTGCTGACGGTGCGTTTCTTCTGCAAAAGGAAAAACGCACAGCATCAAAAGCTATTCTTGATGTAGTCGGCAGGGATCAGCAAGACCAAAGGCTGCACTTGGAATTTAACCGGGAGCGTTGCTTGTGGGAATTTATAAAAGCTGAAAACGAGCTTTGGAATCAACCAACCGACACTCTGCTTGAAAGTGTTTCAAAAATTGTAAACATTGAAAGTAAAGAGTGGACAGGAACGGCAACGGAGCTTATATTAAAACTTGGTTTGGATATTTCTCCAAATTCGCTTACAAGGCATCTGAATGTTAATGCAGACAGGTTGTTTAACGAATATCAGATTTCTTACGAGAGTTCACGCACCCACGCAGGCAGACAAGTTACATTCAAGCTCATACCGAAAGAGCAAGAATAACCGTGTCGATTGTGACGATAGTGACGGTATTTTGCGTGACGATATTGGTATCTAAAATATCGTCACGACCGTCACGGATAGGATGGGATAGGATATGA
>JAXJRQ010000199.1:0-2013 GCA_036310525.1 Clostridia bacterium | reverse complement strand
ATTCTACGCCATCTGAACCTTCAGGCTGTTTGTGGATGGTAAGAGGTGTGTCCTGAATATACTCCTGACTTCCGCCGTCAAAAGGTTTGCTTGGTGTGACAGAAACACCTGGATCAACTGACTGAGTAGGAATTTTGTCTGTAACTTCAGGTGTTTCGGGCTTTACATTTACAGGGTCATCCAGGCTGTCTGTTTTCTGATTATCCTTTCCGAGTTCTTCTACTTCCGGTTGTTCATACTTGATTGTCTGATTATTGTCATCTTCATCTTCGTCTTTTATCTCTTCATAGTTATCTTTAATCTTTTCTACCATTTCAAACTCAACTCTGTTATCATCATTCATCATACGAGAGATAATAGCTGCAACTTCGCTTCGTTTGATATTGTCTTCAGGCTTGCAGTTGTGTAGTGCATCAACACCGGTCAAGATTCCTGCACGATACATTTTATATACATAGATTGCATAAGGAGCGTTATCCTTAACGTCTAAGATACTTCCGTCAGGAATGTTGTTAATGTCACTAAATGCACTATCCGGAAGTGCCTCTGCAAAGATTTCGATGTATCCTGCTCGTGTAGCATTCTGCTTATAGTCATAATCCTTTTTGATTATATTATTGATTTTACAATAATCAACATAAGGCTGATACCAAGGAGTACCCGATGTAAGAGTTACATTGCCGTTTAAGTAAACCTGACTCATACAAGCCGCAAGCTTGATTGCTTCCGCATAAGTAAGAAGGTCATCAGGCTTAAATTCTGTTGCTGATTTACCATTGATAATACCTGTATAAACAGCTTCAACAACCTCATCGTGATACCACGCATCTTTTTTTACATCCACAAAAGGATTTACAGGTTCATAATGTCCGCACACGGTACATTTACCGTCTTTGAATGTGTGGTCGCCTACATTGAAAAGTTCAAAACAGATTGTACATTCGGAGTAGTGGCAAGCCATATTTGCCATATCCATAAGCTGATGCTCATGTTCTCCTACATCCTTTTTGCCGCTGCCGTCATCGGCGCTAACCAACATCGATGATGACAAAAGCATTGTAAGTGCAAGAATGATTGATAATAATTTTTTCATTTTGTTTACCTCTTTTCTTTAAATTTATATAGTTATGGCATTATAACTATCATTTGATCTTTGGATGTTCCACCTTGCTTGAAATCAACAGTTGCATCAGCTGTTATGATTATATAAGCCTCTTTACTTGTCAGCTTTCTGCCGGTAGCATCCGTTACGGTGCAACGGAATTTACAGTCTGAATTCATTTTGTTATCGTCAACAAGGACTGTTAATGTATCGGTGTTTTCACCTTCTGCCCACTCATAGTCCTTGTAAACATTAAGATATCCGCCGTCAAGAATTTCGCTCGGATATGTGAACTCCCACTGGTAACTGTAAGGAGCTTTTCCACCCTCGGCTACCACCTTGAACTGTACCTTTTCGCCATGTTTACCTGCCACGTTTTCGGGGTTGGCTGTTATATACATTGACCTCGGAAGAATCTTTGCAGAATTTGAAACCACACCATAAGTACCGTTTTTGACATCACATCTGTATTCACAGTGACTTATGAAATCAGACTTCTCGACCTGTATTTTAAGGGTTGATGTTGCAGCCCCCTTTGCCCATGTGTCGGTAGGCTCGATTTTTTTCCAACCGTTTGTGTTGTCATTTTTTATGTACCACTGATATGTTGCACTTGCGCATCTTGTATGAACTTTAAATACAGCCTCTTCGCCGTAATCCGCATAAACATCTTTCGGCTGACGCGAAAGATAAGGTGTTGCTTCCGGCTCTACACCATACCAGGTTTCATATTGTGTATTTCCTGCTGCATCGGTCACATCGCAACGATACCACATATTTTGTGCAAATTCGTCAGCATCAACAATGATCCTTACTTCGCTTCCCATCACGTTGTATTTATGATCATTTACTATCTTTGTGTATTCATTGCCATTTTCAAACTTATACCATTCATATGTATAGGGAGGTGT
>JAXJRQ010000198.1:0-8442 GCA_036310525.1 Clostridia bacterium | reverse complement strand
GATGTAATGGTAGGAAATGCAGCGGCGGCAAATATTGAGGGATTTATAAATACGGCAATACAAGCGTCTGATCAGTCGGCGACAGCCTTTTCAGGACAGAATGTAGGTGCAAAAAAATACAGAAATATACCGAAAATTTTAAAATGGTGCTACATATTCTGTTCCTTAATTTGCGTAATTCTCAGCACGGTTACAATGATTTTTTCAACACAATTGCTTGGGATTTACACTTCAAGCGATATAGTTATTCAGTCGGGAATAGTCAGGCTGCGTTGGATTGGTGCGCTATATATTATTGCAGGACTTATGGAGGTTTCCGTAGGAACACTAAGGGGAATGGGATACTCATTTTTACCGATGCTTGTTTCAATTTTTGGGGTGTGTGGTTTAAGACTGTTATGGATAGCCTTTGTATTCCCGTTGTTTAATACTACAGATGCACTGTATATGATTTTTCCCATTTCATGGGCAATCACATTTGTTGTGCATGCACTGTGCCTTGCAATTTCATATAAACGGCTTATTGCACGTCAAAGGTTGAGTGCGTAAGTGTTGTGCTGTACATAAAAAAGAGAAATTCATAATATAAATTATATTAATGCTAAGCTAAGTGTAATTCCTGTGTTTTATCATTTAATTGTTGCTTGCGGTTAAAAAATATGGTACAATAATTAAAAGTCCTTACAGAAGGGGAATTATAATGCTAAGAATTTCAAATATAAAGCTATCCGTTACGGAGAGTGAAGAAAATCTTTTGGAAATTGTAAAAAAATCATATAAAATAAAAGAAGTCAAGTCGTTTCGGATTTCAAAAAAATCCATAGACGCACGCAAAAAAGATAATGTATTTTTTGTTTACAGTGTGGACGTCAAAACGGATAATGACCGTAAATATACGGGTAAAAATGCCGTGGTCGTTGAGGAGGAAAAATATATTTTTCCCGAATGTAAAAACAAAAATAAAAAGGTTGTGATTGCGGGAGCAGGACCGGCAGGACTTATGTGTGCGCTTATGCTTTCTAGAGCAGGAATGAATGTTACTTTGCTTGAACGAGGAAAGTGTGTTGAGGAGAGGAAAAAGGATGTTGTTCGCTTTTTTGAAAGCGGACAACTTGACGAAAATTCCAATATACAGTTTGGCGAGGGCGGTGCAGGAACTTTTTCTGACGGTAAGCTCACCACCGGAATAAGCGATATGCGTATTAAAAAAGTGCTTGAGGAATTTCATTTACACGGTGCGCCTGAGGAAATACTGTATCTGTCAAAACCACATGTGGGGACAGATAATCTATATAATATGGTAAGAAGCATACGAAATGAAATAATCAAAAACGGGGCAGAGGTATTGTTTTCAACACAATTTACCGATATAGTTACGGAAAATAATATGCTTAAAGCCGTGAAGATTAAAACTGATAACGGTGAGAGTGAAATTAAAGCAGACGCACTTGTAATTGCCACAGGTCACAGTGCCCGTGATACGTTTGAAATGCTAAAAGAACGCAGTGTTCCAATGGAAAGGAAAGCGTTTTCGGTAGGGGTAAGAATTGAGCATAGCCGTGAAATGATTGATAAAAGTCAGTATGGTGATTTTTATAAATATCTCGGTGCTGCTGATTATAAACTGTCAGTTCATCTTGAGTCGGGCAGAGGTGTATATACATTCTGTATGTGTCCGGGCGGTGAGGTTATTGCTTCCGCATCGGAAATCGGTGGGGTGGTTACTAACGGAATGAGTCTGTATGCAAGAGACGGCGAAAATTCAAACAGTGCACTTCTTGTATCTGTTATGCCTGCGGATTTTGAGGACGATGATGTGCTTTCGGGAATGTATTTTCAGCGTGAAATTGAGAAGAAGGCATTTTTGGCGGGCGGAAGTAATTATAAAGCACCTGCGCAGTATGTGGGAGATTTACTTGGCAAAAAATGTGCACGCAAAGTAAATCCAACCTACAGACCCGGTGTTGAATTTACGGAGCTTAAAGATGTTTTGCCTGATTTTGTGATAAGTGCAATAAAGGAGGCTATTCCTCTTCTTGATAAAAAGTTAAAAGGTTTTGCTGATGCAAATGCGGTGCTTACAGCGCCTGAAACACGCTCATCATCACCTGTACGCATTTTGCGTGATGGCGAAACTTTGCAGTCGGCGGTTTCGGGAATATATCCGTGCGGTGAGGGCGCAGGCTATGCAGGCGGAATAACCTCGGCGGCGGTTGACGGGATACGTGTAGCGGAAAAAATTGCACTGTCAGAATAAAAAGGTTGAAAAATTATCAAAAAGGTGATATACTGATAAAAAGATGTATAAAGAAAGGGAGTTAACCTATGAAAAGAATTATTTCATTAATAATTGCAGTTGTAGTAATGACAATGTCAACGGCGGTATTTGCTGATAATTCGCCGTCTGTATATCTTAACGGTGAGAAAATGAACTTTACGGATAATGTAAATCCGTATATTGATCCCGAAAGCGGACGCACACTTGTTCCCATGCGTGATATATATCAGGCAATCGGAGCAGTGGTTCAGTGGGATGCAGACACAAGAACAGCCATTGCAGTAAAGGGCGATACATATGTTACCGTTCAGATTGGCAGCACAAAGGCATTTGTAAACAGCGAAGAGCATACACTTGATGTTGCAGGTGTGATAACCAACGACAGAACTTTTTTACCGCTTCGCTTTGTAGTTGAGGCTATGGGCGCGCAGGTAGAATGGGATAATGAAAATTATGCTGTTATGATTAATGTGGATTAATAAAAAATACGTCAGATTTTAAAAAATCTGACGTATTTTTTATCTTTTAGGAAATTGCGTTTTTTGCAATTTTCTAAATTACCAAAAAAGTCTACATAATGGAAGTGAGCTGTGCCAACGACAGTCACGATAATGATTTTTTATTCGTTAATCAGCTGTATAAGCTTGTAAATTACCGGCTCAAATTTTACTCCGTACCAGTGGTTTTCTTCTTCGGCGGTTGCACGTATACATTCAAGCGTATACTGTGCGGCGATTTTTGCGCTGTCGTATGCGGATTTTCCGCGCATAAGTGCGCCGGTGAATGCAGAAGCATATATGTCCCCGGTTCCGTGACAGCTTTTGGGTAAAAATTCATGCTCATAGTACATATATTTGTTGTTTTCATATACAACAATTCCCGTTCTTCCCTCAGCATAGGAAACACCCGTGAGAATGATATTTTTACATCCGAGCAGCATAAGCTTTTCGATAATCAAATCAATGTATGCTCTGTCATATTCTGTTTTGTATTCAATACCCGTCAGGAAGCTTGCTTCGGTTATGTTGGGTATTATGTAATCAGCTTTTGCACATAGCCCCTTCATTGCTTCTACAAATTCTGTGTCAAATCCCGGATAAAGCTTTCCGCCGTCTGCCATTGCAGGGTCAACGACCTTGATGCAGTTTTCCTTGCCGTTTTCAGTGAAAATATCAGCAACATAATCTATCTGTTTTGTGCTTCCCAGATATCCTGTATATATTGCATCAAACATAAGGTTTTCCTTTTTCCAATGTGCACTTATCTGCGGCATATCGTCGGTAAGGTCGCGGAAGGTATATCCCGAAAAGCCTGCTGTGTGGGTTGAAAGAACAGCGGACGGGAGTACGGCGGTTTCAATGCCGCATGCCGAAATTATGGGAAGTGCAACTGTGAGTGAGCATTGTCCCACGCATGAAATGTCCTGAATTGTAAGTAATCGTTTACAGCTCATATTAATTCTCCAATCTGCCAATTGCGGCATAAATTAATTTTAACACTTTACAACTTCGATGGTTTGTATTATAATATAAAACTGATAATAAGTAAATAATCAAAAAAGGAGTTTTTTATATAATCAGATGAAAAAGTATGTTGCACTTTACCGTACAATTAAGGAACGGATAATTAACGGTGAATATAAAGCAGGAAGTAAGCTTCCGTCAAAGCGGGTTATGACGGATAAAACGGGATACAGCGTTATAACGGTAGAAAAAGCATATAGTATGCTTATTGAAGAGGGGTATATAGCCGCAAAGGAGAGAAGCGGATATTATGTGTGTGTGCCGGATATTCCGGGTATTGAAAAAAAACAAAGGCACATACCGGCAATTAAATATCTTGAAGAGGATTTAACAGATATGCCGTCTGCAGATTTTGAATATTCGTTATGGTTTAAAACTATAAGAAAGGTTATAGCGGAAAAGGGAAATACGCTTTTTGTTAAGTCGCCGAATAAGGGCTGTGCGGGACTTCGTAATGCAATTTCGGAATATCTTCTAAGATACAGAGGAATGGTTGCACAGCCACAGCAAATTATTATAGGTTCAGGTTCGGAACAGCTTTATGAAAGTGTTATAACCATTCTCGGACGTGATAAGATTTACGGAATAGAAGACCCTTCCTATAAACAGATTGAAGCCGTTTATTCGGGTGAGGGTGCTAAGATAGAAAAACTGAAAATGGGCGAGGATGGAATAAAAAGCGACGCTTTAGATAACAGCAGCATTGATGTTTTGCACGTGACACCGTTTAACAGCTATCCTACGGGTGTTACCACATCAATTTTAAAGCGTTACGAGTATCTTAAATGGGCAAAAAACGGCAGATATATCATTGAAGATGATTTCAACAGCGAATTTTTTATTCCGGGTCAGCCGATTGAGCCGTTGTATTCGCTTGATACAGAGGAAAGAGTGATTTATATAAATACATTTTCAAAAAGTCTTTCGCCGTCTATGCGTATGGGGTATATGATTTTACCTCGTGAACTTGAAAGTACATATGATGAGAAGCTTGGCAGATTTTCGTGTTCTGTCCCCGTTTTGGATCAGTATGTGCTTGCGGAATTTATATCAAGCGGAAATTTTGAAAGACATCTTAACCGTATGAGGCGTAAAATGAAGCTTGATACTAAGTCGCTTTAAAAGATGATACAGGAGTTAATTTTAATACTTGCTATTATATATCGGATTTGGTATAATAGTATTATAAATTGAATTTTTATTAAGAGAGAAGGATTTGTATGTACATAAAAGATATATTTTCGCAAAAGAAACCGGTACTGTCATTTGAGATTTTTCCACCCAAGCAGCAGGATGGCGAAGAAAAGGTAAAGACAGCGGCAAAGCAGATGTCGGCTTTGCCTATTGATTATATGAGTGTTACATACGGAGCGGGCGGTTCAACATCAAAGAATACTGCAAAAATTGCGCAGTATATAGAGGACGACCTTAAAAAGACAGCACTTGCACATTTTACATGTGTAAGCTCGACTAAAAGCGAAACAAGGGAGATGCTTGAGGACCTTCAAAAAAGAGGTATACAGAATATTCTTGCCCTTAGAGGCGATAAACCCGTAAATGGTGCATTTGAAATAAAAAACGATTATAAATACGCATCGGAGCTTGTAAAGGATATTAAGGATTTCGGTGGGTTTTCGATAGGCGGTGCATGCTATCCGCATCGTCATCCTGATAGTCTTTCGACTGAGGCAGATATTGAAAATCTGAAAATAAAGGCTGATTGTGGCTGTGATTTCTTTGTAACGCAAATGTTTTTTGACAATGATGCATTCTATACATTCAGGGATTTATGCGTGAAAAAGGGTATAAATCTTCCTATAACAGCAGGAATTATGCCGCTTACGAACGCAAAGCAGATTGAAAAAATGTGTATTCTTTCGGGCGGTGCTTCAATGCCGTCGAAGTTTACACGTATGATTTCAAAATATATTGATAAACCCGATGCACTTCGTCAGGCGGGAATTGCGTATGCGGTTGACCAGATAATTGATCTTGTTTCAAATGATATTGATGGTATTCATGTGTATACAATGAACAATTCCACTGTTGCGGAAAAAATAGTTACCGTAATAAACAGCCTGTTCTGATAATGGACGGAAGGATGAAAAAATGAGTATAAAAGATTTACTTGGAAGAAAAATTTTGTTTTTTGACGGAGCAATGGGAACAATGCTTCAGAAAAATGGTTTAAAGGGCGGTGAGGTGCCGGAATTTCTGAATATCACAAATCCCGACCTTATATATAAAATCCACTGCGAATATCTTGAAGCAGGAGCGGACATAATCACTACAAATACTTTTGGTGCAAATGCACTTAAATCAGATGAGATTGCCTCGTCTCTTGAAGTGACTGCGGCAGCGGCAGTGGGTATTGCAAAGAAAGCGGTCTTGAAATATTCGACAGCTGAAAAACCGAGATTTATTGCCTTTGACATGGGGCCTACGGGCAGACTGCTTGAACCTTTGGGTGATTTGACGTTTGATGAATGTTATAATTCCTTTAAACAAACAGCACTTATTGCCGAAAAGTCGGGTGCTGATATTGTACTTATCGAGACAATGTCAGACACTCTTGAAGCCAAAGCGGCGGTGCTTGCGGTAAAGGAAAATACATCATTACCTGTATTTTGTACCATGACATTTGACGAAAATCAGAAAACACTTACCGGTGCTGATGTAAATGTTATGTGTGCAATGATGGAAGGTCTTGGTGTTGACTGCGTTGGTATAAACTGCGGTCTTGGACCGAACCAGATTGCGGACATGATGAAACAGCTCTCAGATGCCGCATCAATCCCCGTTATGGCTCAGCCTAATGCAGGTTTGCCGACGGTTGTTGACGGAAAAACAGTATATAACGTAAGCCCTAAGCAGTTTGGTGAGGAGTGCATGGCAATTGCACAGCTTGGTACGAGTATAATCGGCGGCTGTTGCGGTACAACACCTGCGCACATTTTTGAGCTTGTGAAATGCTGTGAAGGCTTTTTGCCGAGTGTTACTGAAAAGGATTTCACTGTTGTAACTTCGTATTCAAAGGCAGTTTATCTTGACAGAAGACCTGTAATTATAGGCGAAAGAATTAATCCGACGGGTAAAAAGCTGTTTAAAGAGGCTTTGCGCAATGAAGACATGAATTACATCATGGGCGAGGCGTTTAAGCAGGTGGAGGCAGGAGCGCATATTCTTGATGTGAATGTGGGACTCCCTGAAATTAACGAACCTGAGCTTATGGAAAAAGCGGTTAAAAGCATAAGTGCATCGGTTAATCTTCCGCTGCAGATTGACTCATCAGACCCCGTAACGCTTGATAGGGCATTAAGAATTTACAACGGTAAGCCAATGGTAAACAGCGTTAACGGAAAGGCGGAAAGCCTTGAAGCGATACTTCCCATTGTAAAAAAATACGGCGGTGTGCTTGTGGGACTTTGTCTTGATGAAGATGGAATAGCACCTACAGCTGAGGGAAGAGTAAGAGTAGCGAAAAAAATTGCCGATAAGGCCATGGAATACGGAATAAAGCGTAAGGATCTTGTAATGGACGCACTTACTCTTACCGTTTCGGCACAGCAGAGCGAAGCTGCACAGACGATAAAAGCTCTGAAAATGATTAAGGATGAGCTTGGCATAAAAACAGTGCTTGGCGTATCCAACATTTCGTTCGGACTTCCCAGACGTGAAATTATAAACGGCACATTTTTTGCACTTGCTTTAAACAGCGGACTTGATGCATGTATTATCAATCCGTGCAGTACAGATATGATGAATGCATATTATGCATATCGTGCTCTTACAGGTATTGATGAAAACTGTGCAGAGTATGTGGAAAAATATGCAGGCACAAAATCGGAAACTACAATTATAAAAAATGATATGCCGCAAGAAACGCATACAGCACACAGCGAGCTTTATGACATGATTGTGAAAGGTTTAAAGGCTTCATCATTTGATGCAACCGTGGAAATGCTCAAATCACATGAGCCGATGGACATTATAAATAATGAGCTTATTCCTGCACTTGATGCCGTAGGCGGTGAATTTGAAAAGGGAACGATGTTTCTGCCACAGCTGATGATGAGTGCAGAAACGGTAAAATGCTCATTTGATGCGATAAAAAAGCATATTGAAGCATCGGGGATTAAGCAGGAAAGTAAGGGTAAAATTTTAATTGCAACCGTAAAAGGCGATATACACGATATAGGTAAGAATATTGTTCGTGTACTACTCGAAAATTACGGTTATGATGTGCTTGACCTCGGCAAGGATGTTCCGCCTGAAACAATTGTGGAAAAGCTTAAGGAAAACGACATTCCCATTTGCGGACTTTCAGCGCTTATGACTACGACTGTTGTGAGCATGGAAGAAACCATTAAGCTTATACGTAAGGAAATACCGCATGTGAAGGTTTTTGTCGGCGGTGCGGTGCTTACTCAGGAATATGCCGATATGATTGGCGCCGACAGCTATTGCAAGGACGCACTTGCTTCGGTTAATTTTGCAAAGAGTTTTTTTGATAATTAATATAAAAAAATAATGGGGACTGTAAAAAAGTCAACTGGGGATGTAGAAAAATAGTGCAGAACGGACGAAACGAAGTATTATGCGAATTTTCGCATAATACCGGTGTCCGACGGCGTACGAAGG
>JAXJRQ010000197.1:0-3911 GCA_036310525.1 Clostridia bacterium | reverse complement strand
GGCCCCTTTGTGTAAAGGGGGCTGGCGCCGAAGGCGACTGGGGGATTGTAAAATCAGCATTATCGCTAATTATATACGAACAATCCCTCCGAGTTTTGCTACGCAAAACCCACCTCCCTTTACACAAGGGAGGCTTTCGCTTCGATTATACAGCTCGACTATAAATTATAATTTACACACAAAAATACGCAGTCCTTAGACTGCGTATTTTCATTTATGAATTAAGCTTTGTATAATTTAATAAGCCACCGGCATAAATCATATCCTTTTGGCGTCTTGAGAAGCTCACGTTTACATTGAAATCAAAGCCTTTTGTTACATTTGTAACCTTCACAGTTTCTCCGTTTTCAATCTGCTCTTTAACATTTTCTATTCTGAGTTCGTCATTTCCGTCTATTCTGTCATAATCTGCTTCATTTTCAAAGGTCATAGGAATAATTCCGGCATTTATAAGGTTTGCCATATGAATTCTTGCAAATGACTTTGTTATAACTGCCTTTACACCCAGATATAGCGGAGCAAGTGCCGCATGTTCTCTTGATGAGCCCTGACCATAGTTAGCACCGCCGATTATTATACTCTTACCCATTTCCAATGCTCTGTCATGGAATTTTTCATCACACACTGCAAAACAATATTTTGAAATTTCAGGAATATTCGAGCGCAAGGGTAATATTTTTGCACCTGCAGGCATAATATGGTCTGTTGTGATATTATCTTCAACCTTAAGGCTGACTTTTGCTTCGATATTTTCAGCAAGCGGTTCGGACATCGGGAACGGCTTGATGTTAGGTCCTCTTAAAATTTCAACGCTGTCCATTTCAGTTTCAGGAACGGGTTCTACAATCATATTGTCATTGATTGTGAACTTTTCGGGAAGCTTGAAGTCAGGCATATCACCTAGAGTTCTGGGGTCTGTAAGAATACCTGTAAGCGCCGAAGCTGCTGCAAGTTCAGGCGAAACAAGATAAATCTGTCCGTCCTTAGTTCCGCTTCTGCCCTCAAAGTTTCTGTTAAATGTACGTAGCGAAATACCGCCTGAATTAGGCGACTGTCCCATACCAATACACGGTCCGCATGCACTTTCAAGAATTCTCGCACCTGCATCTATCATGATTGCAAGAGCTCCACATTCAGCAAGCATATTTAGGACCTGCTTTGAACCCGGTGCAATTGAGAGCGAAACATCAGGATGCACTGTCTTGCCCTTTAAAATATGAGCCACCTTAAGCATATCCAATAACGATGAATTAGTACATGAGCCTATACAAACCTGGTCAATCTTCATAGGTCCGATTTCTTCTACCGACTTAACATTATCCGGCATATGCGGACAAGCAGCCAACGGTACAAGCTCGCTTAAATTAATATTGATTTCTTCATCATAAACAGCATCTTCATCAGCACACAAAGGCACATACACCTCTTCCCTGTCCTGAGCCTTCAAAAATGCTCTCGTAACTTCATCTGACGGGAATATTGAGGTTGTTGCGCCAAGCTCTGCGCCCATGTTTGTTATTGTTGCACGTTCAGGTACAGAAAGTGTCTTTACACCTTCGCCACAATATTCAATAACCTTACCTACGCCACCTTTAACAGACATTCTTTTCAGAACTTCCAGAATAACATCCTTTGCGGCAACCCATGGCTGAAGTTTTCCGGTAAGATTTACCTTTACAACCTTCGGACATGTTATATAATAAGTACCGCCGCCCATTGCCACAGCAACGTCCATACCGCCTGCGCCAATTGCAATCATACCTATACCGCCACCTGTAGGAGTATGGCTGTCTGAACCAATCAGTGTTTTACCGGGGACACCAAATCTTTCAAGGTGTACCTGATGACATATTCCGTTACCGGGACGTGAAAAATATATTCCGTGTTTTTTAGCAATGCTTCCGATGAATCTGTGGTCGTCCATATTCATAAATCCGTTTTGAAGCGTATTATGATCTATATATGCAACAGAACGCTCCGTTTTTACTCTGGGTACACCCATAGCTTCAAATTCAAGATATGCCATGGTTCCCGTAGCGTCCTGAGTAAGAGTCTGATCGATTTTTATACCGATTTCCGTTCCTTTTACCATCTCACCCTCAACCAAATGAGCGGACAGTATTTTTTCAGTTAAAGTAAGTCCCATTTTTATCACTCCTATGTACAATATCTATGATATTGTACAACAAATACGGAGTTTTGTCAAGGTTTACAGTGTGCATTTACAGACTATATGTGCATTTACAGACTATATGTCTACATTTTTTCTCTTTAATTAAGCTTATATATTTCAAAAGAGCAATATTGTATAAATAAAGAGCAACGAAAGCTATTTTTTATAAGACTTTTTTGAGGTATAATAAAGATATTATGCAAGATAAGGAATATATAATTATGAACGAATTTAAGATTTCAGATATGAAAAATGTAGTTATAACAGGTGACAGCATGTCATACAACCGCTATGACTATGACAAAACTCCGAGAATTGAAGCAACCGACTGTTATATAGGAATGCAGTCGTGGAGCTTTCAGTTAAGAAATTATATTATCGCATCCTCAAAAGGATTTAAGTATGCTGATGAACTGGAATACAGTTGCAATGCCGTTAAAGGGGCTGATTCAGAAAATGAGCTTGATGCAATTTTTGCCGACCGTGTACGAACGCTCTATCCCGAAGGCAATGAAATACGTTTTAAAGTCAATTCAAAATCAGGAAAAATTGTTTTGTATATCCAGAATCGCCCCGTAAACTATTGTCGTTTCAGCGTAAAGATTGACGACAAGGTTTATCCCCAAAGAATTGATACATATGCAAATGCGTCAATTTTCCACGGCTTCGACCTGATGGCATTTGAGTTTATGTGTGATATAGACACAGATATTCATGAAGTTATATTTTTTGATTTTGAGTATGCTGATGCACCCCCACGTGTTACTCTTGCAGGAGTAAGCGAAGAAAGGAAAAATGTCAATATAACAGGTCAAGGCAGCAGAACCACAAAATTTATGCTCTACCACTACGAGGACAGAATTAAGAAATACTCCCCTGAGCTGCTCATACTTATAATCGGCGCAAACGATATAGCAGCTATGACTGCCGAAGAATTTCATACAAACCTCGACAAACTATTAAACCGCACCAAAACAGACTTTCCCGATTGCAAAATTATTACTTTTACTCTCACTGTTGAGTGTGAAGACAAAGATAAAGTCACGGCATTTAACACTATAACAAAAGAACTGACAAAAAAATACGATGGTATTACCATAGATTTCGACACACTTTTTGAAGGTATCGTGCTTGAAGAGTGGAGATATGACAATGTACACCTTAACAAAAACGGAAACAACATACTTGTTGAAAAACTAAAAAATCTATAACAATAAAACGGAACTGAAATCAGTTCCGTTTATCGTTATTATATTTTATCCGTACCAAGAAGTCCATGATATTTTAAATAATCCTGCGGATTGGTACTGATAATTCTTTCTACCCTTCCGTCAAGCATTTCAAACGAAATATTATTATATAGCCTGATATGTCTTTGACGAATCAGTGTTTCATCGTAAAACACAATATCCATCGGTACACATGAATACATCATTCACTGCGCACCTCCTTTTTATAAATTTTAATAAGCTCATACATTTTTTCCAAAGCATCACTAAGTCCGCCCATGCTGTCGATAATCCCGCACTCTACCGCTTCTTTAGCAAAAAGTATTGTGCCCACATCGTTTGCCATATCATCCGTTGTAAGCATAAGCTTTTTGAAGTCAGACATCCCTATGTTTGAATTTGCAACCACAAATTCACATATTCTTTCCTGCATGCGTTCAAAATACTGAAACGTCTGCGTAACACCTATCACCGTTCCGCACATACGCAGCGGATGCACTGTCATTGTT
>JAXJRQ010000196.1:0-8968 GCA_036310525.1 Clostridia bacterium | reverse complement strand
CGCATGAATATCTCAGTCAGGTTAAAGCAGGCGGTAAGGAATTTGACGAAATGTATCAGGCTTATAAACAGAAATATTATATCAAAAAATCATAAAATAAAGCTTGCAACCTTGTAAGACTGTAAAGAACCCCGTATGGTGAAGGCGTATTGCCGCAACCATACGGGGTTTTATGTAAATATCTTTGATAAATTTATAACTATGCTTGAAATTTGCTATGGGATATGATACAATATATAGTGGTGAGAAATTTTGGATTTCACTATTAAGATAAGGAGATGATTTTATGGTTTCAGGAATCGAGCATATCGGTATTGTATCTAAGGACACTGCTGCGCTTAAAGACTGGTACATGCAGGTATTCGGCGGAAAGGTTGTCTACGATAACGGCAAAGGTACATATTTTCTCGCATTTGAAGACGGCAGCATGATTGAATTTGTGTCGGCTGAAGAGGACAGAATTGCAGATGCAGAACGTCTTGCAGGCATCCGTCATATTGCGCTTGCTGTTACAGCAGAGGCTTTTGATGAAATTGTACCCGTACTCAAAGCGGATGACAGAGTTGAAGAAGTACACGATGTATCTGAAAATGCAAAGGGTCTCAAAACATACTGGTTCAGAGATATTGACGGCAATTTTATGCATCTTATATACAGACCCGAACCGTTGGTTTAATTTGTTTCAAAATTATTTCCGCAATGCGGAAATTTGAATGATATTATTTGTGCAAAAGCACAGAAAGGAAGAATAAAATGGATATTTTAAAGAATTTCAGCCTTGAAGGTAAGGTTGCACTTGTTACAGGTGCTTCATACGGAATAGGCTATGCAATTGCTTCAGCATATGCTTCGGCAGGTGCAAAGGTTGTTTTCTGTGACATCAAGCAGGAATTTGTGGACAAGGGTCTTGCAGCTTATGCAGCAGACGGTATTGACGCAAAAGGCTATGTTTGCGACGTTACAAAGGAAGACATGGTTAACGAAATGGTTGCCAAGATTGAAGAAGAAGTAGGCGTAATTGATATACTTGTAAACAATGCAGGTATCATCAAGAGAATTCCTATGCATGAAATGACAGCAGAAGAATTCAGACAGGTTATTGATGTTGACCTTAACGCACCGTTCATCGTTGCAAAGGCAGTTATTCCGAGCATGATTAAGAAGGGTCATGGTAAGATTATAAACATCTGTTCAATGATGAGTGAATTGGGTCGTGAAACAGTTTCAGCATATGCTGCTGCTAAGGGCGGTCTGAAGATGCTTACAAGAAACATCTGTTCAGAATACGGTGAGCATAACATTCAGTGTAACGGTATCGGACCCGGTTACATTGCTACACCGCAGACAGCTCCTTTAAGAGAACTTCAGGCTGACGGTTCACGTCATCCGTTTGACCAGTTCATCATTGCAAAGACTCCTGCTGCAAGATGGGGAGAAACTGAAGACCTTATGGGTCCTGCTGTATTCCTTGCATCTGATGCATCGAACTTTGTAAACGGTCACGTGTTGTATGTAGACGGTGGTATTCTGGCGTATATAGGAAAACAGCCGTAATACATGGAGTATATTAAAAATCGGAAAACCTGACGGTTTTCCGATTTTTTTATCTTTTAGGAAATTGCGTTTTTTGCAATTTCCTAAATTACAAAAAAGTCTGCATAATTGAAGTGAGCTGTGCGAACGACAGTCAAGAGAGTGACTTTTTTATATTAGCCTTCCATATGTCTGCCTAAAAATCCTGCGGCAGATTCTGCAAGCTTTGATTCGATTTCTGATGGTTTTTCTCCGTCTTTCATAATGAATAATACAGAGCCTATAGTGTCACCCTCCGACACAATGGGTACAACAACTCCTGCGTTGTATTTGTCGTTTCCATCAGCTACATTTATAATTTTTCCTGATTCGTAGGTTACTGTAATTTTGTCGTTCATAACTGATTCAAGCTCAGCAGATACAGGCTTTTCTATAAGCTCTTTTCTTGGAATTCCCGATACTGCAATTACGCTGTCACGGTCTGTTATACATGCGCAGTGTCCGCTTGCTTTTGCGAGTGTTTCTGCGTAATTTGCCGCAAAATCACCCAACTCACCGATAGGCGAGTATTTTTTGAAAATTACCTCTCCGTCCTTTTCGGTGTAGATTTCAAGCGGGTCTCCTTCACGTATTCTCATTGTTCTTCTTATTTCTTTCGGAATAACAACTCTGCCGAGGTCGTCAATTCTTCTAACTATTCCGGTTGCTTTCATAATTCTTATTACCTCCAAAAAATTTGTCAAAAACTTTGTTATGTGGTATTATTATGTGTACATCTCGGAATTTTATCCAATAAAAATTATGGAATTAGTTGTCAAAATGATATAAAAAAATAGAACATCAAGATACAAATACGAGGGAATTCGCAAATTTGCAAATTCCCTCATTAATTTTAGATTTTTTCAAATGTGACAAGATATGTTCCATAGAGCGGTGCATTAAGCACTGTTGCAAAGCTGTTGCCACAGAATGTTTCTTCTCGGATAAGGCTCATGTCATGAGCCTCGTCAAGGATGTAATATTTTGCTCTTACACCGTCTGCGGAGTTAAAGCCGTTAATATTAAGCTTTACTTCTGTTTCGGGAGTGTTTTCATCATCATTGTAGTGCGTGAACATCACTGCTGCCTTGTCGCCATCCATAGCGGCGCAGGCGTAGAGGTTTTCTTCACATTCAACGGGTGCACAGTTGCCCATCTTATAAAGGGTATTAAACATCTTAAACGGATAATATCCCTTTAAGCATCTTGATATAAGTCTCATATCAAACATACCGTTCATACCGCACGGACGTGCGTCATAGTACATAAGCATATCAATCGACGAATACTGTGACAGACACATTGTACCTGCAACAAATGACGAACCCTTAAGATTTTTTTCTGTCTCCAGTGAATAAATCCATTCATCGCCTGTCCAGCCTCTGACATAGTTCCATTCATTAAGAATACTTTCTGTTTTTGTAAAACCGTTTTCTTCAAGTAAGCCCTTAATAATATTTGCTCTGTCTATGATTTTTTTGGGTTCAGAAGAATATATATGCCATGAGAAAAAGTCGGGTTCAAATTCAAGCTGTGCAAGGAATTCTTTTCCCCATTCCAGATTATGTGCAAGTGCAGGACCGCCTATTTTTAGTTCAGGGAAACACTTCTTGAGATGTGCGGCGGCAATGTTATAGAATTCAAAAAATTGTTTTTTTGTGCCGCCCCAGCAACGCTTATGGGCTGAATCATCATCGTCAAGATCGGGTTCGTTCCATATTTCCCAGTATTTAATATTCATTTCAAAACCGTCAGCCCAGCCGTAGTTATAATGTCTGATTATATGCTCGCATATAACTGCCCATTTTTTAAAATCCTTCGGTGGTAAAGTTCCGTACTTTTTCTTGTTATGTTCAATCTTAGCACCAAGTCTGTAGAAACACTCTGCACCTGCTGCCTGAATTACCTGTAAATATTCATCAGTGAGTACAAAATCGTACGACTCAGGGTCATAGGGATCCTTATCAAAATCGGGGAAAATTGCACTTATATCAACAGTGTGTTCACCGCCGTATGTAGACCAGAAAGCCGCATCATGATTTCTTGCATAGGGAATACCTGCTTCACGGTAAGCTTCCAGATTGGAAATTCTCTGGTCAACCGCAAATTTGTGCGAAGGACCGTTATTTACCGCATGCATTGGCTTTACTATGCCGCAGTTTTGAGTAAAATCAATTGAAATATTTTTCATAAAAATCACCTCAAGGTTAGTATAACATAAACTGACTTTTTGTCAATAAAAAAACTCACGAAAAATTTTCGTGAGTTATCGGCACAAAGCGATAGTAAATAAAATTCTTTCAAAAGTGTTGAAATATTTTAAAAAAGTGAAAAACAGCTTGACTTTTTATATGCGATACTGTATAATGTTGCTAACAACAAAACCTTTTGGGAGGATTGATTATGAGAAAATATGAAAACCTGAATTTTATTCATGAAAACACCATGCCGCCGAGAAGTCACTACATACCGTATGACAGTATTGACAAGGCAAAAGCAGGCGATAAAATGCAGTCTGATTATTATGCATTGTTAAACGGTGAGTGGGATTTTTGTTATTTTGCAAGAGATATAGACTGTCCCGACACAATTACAGAGTGGGATAAAACAGATGTACCCTCATGCTGGCAGGCAAGAGGCTATGAAAAACCGTATTACACAAATGTAAACTATCCGTACCCGGTTGATGCACCGTATGTTCCGGACGATAATCCTGTCGGTGTTTACAGACGCATTGTGACGATTGATGCAAAAAAAGCGGCAATGGAAAACTATCTGGTATTCGAGGGTGTTGCTCCGTGTGTTGAGCTTTACATAAACGGCGAATATGTCGGATTTTCAACAGTTTCACATTCCACCTCGGAATTTAAGGTTAATCTCAAAGAGGGCGAAAACGAAATTGTTGTAAAGGTGTATAAATGGTGTGCATCAAGCTATCTTGAAGACCAGGACTTTTTCAGATTTAACGGTATATTCCGTGATGTTTATCTTCTTTCAAGACCGCAGGGACATTTGTTTGATATAGAAATAGGTTTTGACTCAAAAGGTATATATTATGATGGAAACTACCGTGTGTTTGACATGGATATGAATGAAGCAGACCTTTCAAATCCAATTTTATGGAATGCAGAAAAGCCATATCTGTATACGGTTGTTGTGGAATGTGCAGGTGAATATATTCCGTTTAAAATAGGTCTTAGAGAACAGTCGGTAAGCGACAAGGGTGAGCTTCTTATAAACGGCGTAAGTGTAAAATTAAAGGGTATTAACCATCATGACACACATCCGATAAACGGATATGCAATGACATATGATGAAATGCGCAGTGAGCTTCTGAAAATGAAGGAGCTTAATATAAACACAATCAGAACCTCGCATTATCCGCCGCAACCGGTATTTATAGAGCTTTGTGATGAGCTTGGATTCTATGTGGTTGATGAGGCGGATATAGAAACTCATGGCTTCCAGAACAGAGATTGTAAATGGAAATATGACGTTGACCCTGTGTGGCCGTGTCAGAATGAGATGTGGCGTGATGCATTTGTGGACAGAGCGGCACGTTTGTTTGAACGTGACAAGAACCACACTTGTGTAATAATGTGGAGTCTTGGCAACGAGTCAAACTACGGCGAGAATTTTGCTGAAATGAGCAGACATATCAAGGCTCGTGACAACAGTATAAAGGGTATAACGAGACTTATTCATTATGAAAATGCTTATTGCAACAATAAGAGCAAAAAAGACCCCGATACTGTTGATGTTGTGAGCAGAATGTACGGTTATGCTACACGTTTTATAGATGAAATATATCATAACGGAGAAAAGCGTCCGTTATTCTTCTGCGAATACTCGCACGCAATGGGTAACGGCCCCGGAGACTTGAAGGACTACTGGGATATATTTGAGAAGTTCCCGAATATGATTGGCGGTTGTATCTGGGAGTGGGCAGACCACGTAGCAAAGCGTGAGGACGGAACACTTGGCTATGGCGGTGACTTCGGTGAAGAAACTCACGATTCAAATTTCTGCTGTGACGGTCTTGTATTCAACGACAGAAGCTTTAAAGCGGGTTCACTGGATGCTAAGAGTGTTTATCAGCCGTTGGCAACAGAATGGAATAACGGAATACTTACCGTATATAATAAGTATAACTTCACATCGCTTGCTGAATGTGACCTTACCTGGGAAATCACTGCAGACGGTAAAACAGTACAAAACGGCACTTTAAAGCTTGCAACACCTCCGGGTGAAAGTGAGAAAGTGGTTATGGAATATAACGTTCCTGATTGTAAATACGGTGCATATCTCAATATCTCAATGAAAAAGGATGGATATGAGGTGGCATTCACACAGCATGAATTATCAGCTGCAAAGCCTGTAGAAGCAGGAAAGGGCGGCGTGAGCATAGAACAAAACGGTGAATATGCGATAATCACAGCTAAAAACGGAATTACATACAAATTCAATACTCACTACGGATATATTGAAGAAATGGGTAATTACCTCAAATCATCCATGAAGCTCAGTATATGGAGAGCACCGACGGACAATGACCGCAACATTAAGAGAGATTGGTATAATGAAAATTACCACAAGATGCATAATAAGGTGTATGATGTAAAGATTGACGGTAACAGTATTATTGTATCAGCAAGCCTTGCAGGTGTATCGAGAAATCCAATCTTTAAATATACACTAGCTTATACATTCTTTGAGGATGGCAGAATTGATGTTTCGCTTGAGGGTGATTTTGAGCAGACACGTACATTCCTTCCCAGACTCGGCTTTGAATTTACAACGGATGAAAAGGAATTCACATATTTCGGTTACGGACCGCATGAAGCATATATAGATATGCACAATGGTTCAAAAATGGGTATGTATGAAAGCAATGCAGAGGCTGAATATGTAGATTATATCAAGCCTCAGGAGCATGGTAATCACTATAATACAAAATATATGAGCATGGGAGATTACATGTTTGTTTCGGAGAAAGGCTTTGAGATTAATGTGTCTGAATATACAGCGACAGAGCTTGAAAAGAAGGCGCATAATTATGAGCTTGTGAAAAATGATGCAACAACTGTAAGAATTGACTACAAGGTAAGCGGAATAGGCTCTGCAAGCTGCGGAAGTCCATTGCTTGAAAAGTACAGAATGAATGACCCGAAGGTTAAGTTTGAATTTTCGATTATTAAGAAATAACAACTGATAAAAAGCTCTTTCGCATAATGCGAAAGAGCTTTTTATTAAAAGTTAAATTCATACAGAACAAATGTGGGGATTTCGGGCATATTCCTTTCGAGGTCTTTTTCGCCAGCAAAGCTGAAATTCATTTTTTCGTACAGCTTTCGAGCGGGTACATTTTCAGGTACTGCATCAAGACGTACTGCTTTAAATCCTTCGTTTCTGGCACTGTCAAGACAGTATTGCACCATTATTTTACCGGCTCCTTTGCCTTGTAAATCGGAGCGCACTGCAAATGCATGAATTATTTTATATTCGCCCGTTTTTAATTCAACTGACCAGTCGCCGCAGTCGTAATTTCCATGAGGGTCTGTATCAAATACAAAAGCGCCGATAACGTTTCCTTCATCATCGGTGCACATGTACTGATCGCCGCTTTCGATTGCGGCTTTGGCGCTTTTATATGAAGGATAATCCTTGTATGTCCATTTTGGATAATTTATGTTTTGTGTAAGATAAAGAACTATTTCGTCATAAAATTGAGCTACTTTTTCAAGATCGCTCATTTCGCATTTTGTTATATTCATAATTTCCTCTTTTGTTATAAATTAAATTTTTCAATTGCTCTTTTCAAAGCTTCATTAAAACAGATAAAATCATGCTGAGCTTCCCAGCTTTCAAACTGATAGGGAACATTCATTTTATCAAGAACCGTACAAAAGCTCAGGTGGTCGTTATAGAAGAAATCCTCCGTACCACAGGTGAGATAAATTTCAGGTTTTTCTGAGTCTTTTTTCAGAAGCTCAATCAAATCAAGCTCAGGGCGATACTCATAATTTTCACCGAATATTGATTTAAAATCATCGTCAAGTCTGCCGAAGGTATCCTTTAAATCATCATTTACACCATTTGTTCTGAATTCGTCAAGATACATCTTTAAAAATAATCCGCCCGTGGAAAATGCCGCACATTTGCCATATTGCTCAGGCTTTGAAAGTGCACATTTAAGAGCCCCGTAGCCGCCCATGGAATATCCCATCACAACCGTATTTTCACGCTTGGATGAAATATTGAAAACACTTTTACAGATTTCAGGCAATTCCTCGGTGATATAAGTTGAATAGTCGAAGCCGTATTTCATGTTAGTATAAAAGCTTCGCTGTACCGAGGGAAGAATGTATATGGAATTTCCCTTTGCGGCATAGACGCTGAGCATGGAACGGTCAAGCCATGTTCTGTTATCGCCACGTAAACCGTGCAGAAGATATACAGTATTGTATTCATCTCTTATTTCACGTGGAGTTACTATGGTGATACCTGTGTCCATGCCTAAGGTTTTTGAAAAAACAACTCCTGATAAACGCATAAAAAATCAGTCCTTTTAATCAATTTCAATCAGTGTGTATTCTTTTGAACCGCATCCCAAGTCTGCTGCCGCATCAATTGTATATGCGCCGTTTTGGGATTCGATTCTTTCGATAAGGTGGTCACGTCCGGGGTCGTCGCTTGCATATACAAGATCAAGACAAGCTTTATCAACTGCTACGGGGTCAAGCGAGGCGAGAATACCTATATCAGCCATGCAGGGGTCTTCGGCAATTGCACAGCAATCGCAGTCAACGGACATATTCTTCATGACATTTATATAGACTATATTTTCACCGAAGTAGTCAATCACAGACGATGCGGCATCGGCCATTGAGGCGAGGAATGAATCGTGGTCAGCATTCCAGAAGTTTTCTGTATTTCCCACACCATGTATATATGCCTTGCCAAATGATGAAGCAATTCCGATTGACAATTGCTTCAATGCACCGCCGTAGCCGCCCATCGGGTGTCCCTTGAAATGTGAAAGCACCAGTAAAGAATTATATTTATCTATATTCTTACCAACATAATTCTTTTTAATCATTTTACCAGTGGGGATTTCAAGTATTTTATCGGGGCCTTCTGCATCAAGCAGCTCTGCATCAAACATTTCGCTCCAGCCGTGAAGCTTTAGTGTTTTTAAATGCTTTTCAGTGGTGTTTCGTCCGCCGTCATATGCTGTATTACATTCAACCACTGTACCTCCGACAAAATCTATTATCGGTTGCCAGAAATCTGCACCAAGAAAATTCTGGTTTCCCACTTCGCCTGAATGTACTTTGATTGCAACATTTCCACCAAGCTCTTTTCCGACAGACTTATAAAGCTCCAGAACCTTTTT
>JAXJRQ010000195.1:0-4754 GCA_036310525.1 Clostridia bacterium | reverse complement strand
ATATTGTTCTATAAGACTCATTGCGGTTTTTTCGCCTATTCCCTTTACACCAGGAATATTATCCGAGGTATCGCCCATCAGAGCCTTTACATCAATAAACTCCTGTGGCGATACGTTGTACCTCTCACGGACAGCAGCTTCATCATATAATGTTGTTTCACTCTGCCCCATTTTTGACACAGTAAGAATTACCTTTGTACCGCCATACGCAAGCTGAAGGTCGTCCTTATCACCCGTAGCAATATAGCACTCCACCTCATTTTGGCAGCAAATAGACGAAACCGTTCCTATTATATCGTCTGCCTCATAACCCTCAAGCTCAAGAAGCTTTATACCCATTGCACGCACTACATCCTTGGCAATCGGCATCTGCTTCACAAGGTCATCAGGCATAGGATGGCGCTGTGCTTTATACTCCGAATACATTTTATGTCTGAATGTCGGCGCCTTTAAATCAAATGCAGCACACAGATAATCAGGCTTATATTCATTCAGTAATTTTATAAGTATGTTTAAAAAACCGTATATCGCATTTGTAGGCGTTCCGTCAGATGCCGAAAGCGGTCTTACTCCGTAAAATGCACGGTTTATAATACTGTTTGAATCAAGAATCAATAGTTTTTTCATTGTTATCTCCATTCTTTTAATGTATATCTAAATGCGAATCATTCGCATTTAGATAATTTTACCCTATTATAGCGATTTTGTCAAGTACAAGCACGCCTTTTTCAGATATTACTGATAACACCGTCAAGGTCATTCACGTGACAAAGTGTATGAAGATATTTTTGCCCGAATTTATTTTTATCACACAACAAATACTTTTTCTTTGCATTTTTAATCATGATTGAACGTATAGAATTTTCTAAAATTGAATTATCTGTGATAATTCCGTCCTCCGAAACACCACGACAGGAAAAGAAAGCGACGTCGGCATTATATTGTCTTAAAATCTGCTCCGCATCCACGCCCACATATGAAAATGATTCAAGTGTCATTTCACCGCCCGTACAAATTGTTTTTATGCCCATTGCTGCAGCATCCAGCGCAGTTTTTGCACCGTTAGTTATGATAAATATATTCTTGTATGCACTCAGATGCGTCAGCAGATGATATGCCGTAGTTGACGCATCAAGCATAACCACGTCGCCGTCTTTTATATAGTCCGTCGCTTTGAGGGCAATTTCCTTTTTAGCTTCGTTATACTCAAGATTACGCACAAACAGCGGTATTCTTTGATCAGCATACTTTGGCTTCAATCTGACAATACCACGGTTACAAACAAGCAGTTCTTTCTCCTTCAAAATAATAATATCACGTCTTACTGTAGGCTCGCTTATAAAAAGCTTTTCCGAAAGCTCTTTAACAGTATGTTCTCTTTCGGATAAAATTTTCAAATACTGTTCTTCTCTGTTAAAAATAGACATGTTTTTTCTCCTATAATCATATTTTATCATAATTATAATCATTTTATGAGTATTTTGTCAAGTTTATTTTCTGATATTGATTTTTTAGTTCAATTTGCTATAATGAAATCAGGAGGCGGTATAATGGAATTGTATAATAGCGAAAACAGTGTATGCTGTAAATGCGGAAAAATCCACAAAACGGATAAAAAAGAAATACTTATCGGAACCGGTGTGCTGAACAAGCTACCGTATGAATTAAAAAAATTAAACACCAAAAAAGTGTTTTTACTTGCAGATATAAATACATACCCTATTGCAGGCGAAAAAATAAAAGAATTACTGTCGGATAGTGCTATCTCTTGCACATCGTATATTTTTGAAGACGCACAGCTTGAACCTGACGAAAGAGCTGTAGGTTCTGCAATTATGCATTATGATACTGAATGTGATACGATTGTGGCTCTGGGTTCAGGCGTAATCAATGATATAGGAAAAATTGTTGCAAATGTTTCGGGCGCACGATATGCAATAGTTGCAACAGCACCGTCAATGGATGGTTATGCTTCTGCCACTTCTTCAATGGCTATGGACGCTCTTAAAGTATCTCTTGAGTCAAAATGTGCACAGCTTATAATCGGAGACACGGATATATTGAAAAATGCGCCAATGGATATGATAAGAGCCGGACTTGGTGACATGATAGCAAAATATATAAGCATCTGCGAATGGCGAATTTCACATATTATTACGGGTGAGTATTATTGCGAAGAAATTGCGCAGTCAGTAAGAAAGGCATTAAAAAAATGTGTGGACAATGCCGAGAAACTACTTATTCGTGACGAAAAAGCAGTGGGACATGTATTTGAAGGTCTGGTTATGTGCGGCGAAGCAATGCAACGTGCAGAGATGTCACGTCCCGCTTCCGGTATTGAACATTATTTTTCACATATACAGGACATGCGTGGTCTGGAGTTCGGTACAAAAGTCGACTTACATGGGCTTCAATGTGCCGCCGCTACCATGATGACAGTAAAACTATACGAAAACCTCAAAAAAATAGCTCCCGACAGAGAAAAGGCACTAAAATATGTCCGGGAATTTGATTTTAACGAATGGAGTGCTGAATTGAAAAAGCTTCTCGGTAAAGGCGCAAATACTATGATTTTGCAGGAAGAGAAGGACAAAAAATACGATTGCGACAAGCACAAACAGCGCCTTGAAATAATTATAGAAAACTGGTCACAAATTCTTCAGATAATTGACGACGAATTACCCGATATTGAATATTTAGAAAATCTTTATCAAATATCCGGGCTTCCAACAAGTTGCTTTGATGTTAAGTTTTTACCGATAGTATTTAATGCAACAAGAGATATAAGAGACAAATACATTTTATCACGTCTTGCATGGGATTTAGGAATTGCAGAAACAATATGCGAAGGAGTGCTATAATGAACACAATATTTAAAAGTATCAATCACACTTGCGACTTATGTGTAGTCGGCGGTGGGCTTTCCGGCACAATCGCCGCACTCTCTGCAGCACGCCACGGTTTAAAGGTTGTGCTTATTCAGGATCGTCCCATGCTTGGCGGTAACTGTTCGTCCGAAATACGCATGTGGGTGCGTGGGGCAAGAGGATATTGGAACAGAGAGACGGGTATACTTGCGGAATTTGAGGAAGAAAACATATACCGCAACCCTACCCTTGCTCCAACACTTTGGGACAGTGTTTTGTTTGGCAAAGTAAAGGAAAATAAAAACATAACACTTTTACTAAATGCCTCCTGCTTGAATGCAAAATGTGAAAATAATAAAATTGAGAGTGTCACCGCATGGCAGTTGACGACCTACACCTGGCACAACGTTAAAGCTAAATATTTTGCCGATTGCTCCGGTGACAGTGTGCTTGCGCCTCTTTGCGGTGCGAAGCACAGAATTGGACGTGAGGGAAATGCTGAATTTAACGAAACAATAGGTCCCGTAATTTCTGACAGCAAAACTATGGGAATGAGTCTTTTGCTTCAGGCAAGAGAAACAGACCACCCCGTAAATTTCACACCTCCCGAATGGGCAAATGTATATGAAACAGATGAAGATATTGATATTAAAAAAAGCTCCGTAAAATACAGTGAAACACGCAGTCACGAAATCGGAACAAGCGGTTGCAATCTGTGGTGGATGGAGCTTGGCGGTGATACGGAAGCTATTTCAAATACCGAAGAAACGAGAGATGAGCTTTTGAAAGTCGCATTCGGTATATGGGACCATATAAAAAACAAAGGCTCACACGGCTACGATAACTGGGAATTGGAATGGATAGGCTTTTTACCCGGTAAAAGAGAATCTGTGCGATATATCGGCGAGCATATTCTGACTCAGAATGATATTTTAAGCGGCGGACAATTTGATGATGCAGTTGCATATGGCGGCTGGCCGATGGATGACCATAATCCAAAAGGCTTTAAAGCTAATTCAATTGATGATAAAGCGTCAGTAATGCATCCTGCGCCTTCCCCGTACGGTATTCCATACCGATGTCTGTATTCTGTCAATATTGAAAATCTTTTCTTTGCAGGCAGAAACATCAGTGCTACACACGCTGCAATGAGTTCAACTCGAGTTATGGCGACATGCTCATTATTAGGTCAGGCTTTAGGCACTGCAGCTTCAATATGTTTTAAGAATAATTTAAAGCCAAAAGATTTAAAGGATTGTTATATTACCCTTCTTCAAAACACTCTGATGGATGACGGCGTCTTTATTCCCACTAAAAAACGCTCTATCAGTAAGCTTACAACTGATGCAAAAATTAATCTTACAGCTTCTGATAAGGACATATTATTCAGCGGTATTGAAAGACCGGGATTTGAAAATGACGAGGGAAATAAAATCATCCTTAATAAAGGTGATAATATCAGTTTTTCGTATAATTCCGAAATGCATATTGATACTTTAAGAATACAATTTGACCTTGATTATAAACGCCAGTCAGTTTCGCCAAACTTAAAAATGCAGTGGTTTGCTCAAAAGCTTCATCAGGGACTTGACTTTGTTCCGATGAAAGTTGCAAACACGATTGTAAAAAGTTTTGAAGTATACGCAGACGGCAGTTTAATTTACAAAACTGACAATAACTATCATTCACTTGTAAAAGTAAATATTAATAAAGATGTAAAAAATGTATTGATAAAATTTAATGACACATGGGGTTATGAAAAAATCAATATTTACGCATGTGATTTTATATCATAAAGCTATACGCAAAAAGGGGCTGTAAAAAAAGTCAACTGGGGATGTAGAAAAATAGTGCAGAACGGACGAAACGAAGTATTATGCGAATTTT
>JAXJRQ010000194.1:0-9001 GCA_036310525.1 Clostridia bacterium | reverse complement strand
CATTAATACAACACCCGCATATCTTGAAGAATTTATATCATATGCTTCAACTGTATATGTATTACCTCTAACAAATGACGATGCTGTTTTCTTCGCAAAGCCATCTCGTGCACGATTTGTAGGAACATATATAATTAATGTAGATGAGTTCATTGAAATTGCTGTCTGCCCATCTTTTAAAAAGCTGTTAGATGCATATGAATACGTGTCCAAATCCTTACATCTTACAATCTTATCTGTATCCTCGTTTGTTGCGCTTGTTTCATTTTCAACAGTCACAATCTTTGCAACCTCTCCATCTGAATTGATTTCAAGTCTTGCAAGCTGTGAATACTCGGGAGCTGTAGCTCCATCCTTATTGATGTTAAGAGCAGTTAAAGCACCTGCCGCTGAAACCGGTTCATTGTTAATAACAAGCTTACTCTTCAAAGGATAGTTTGTAGCTGCTGAAGTTGATCTTGAAGGGCAATAAGCTGTAATATAATATTTTTCTGAGCCTGCTTCTTCATATGCATTAATAATATATGCATACGGATTTTCCTTTTCAGCTGCTATTTCACCAAAAACAAGAGTACCAAGCTCGTCTGTATAGAATGTTACAGACTGACCTGTAGAAAGTTGTTTACCACTCTGCTTATCAGCAATATATTTTTCGCACTGATCGCCTATGTTATATGTCTTATTGTCAATATCAACTGTGCCTTCACCAAGGCTCATTGATGTAATATTACCTGTTACCTTTTCATTTGTTGCATAAACAGTATAAAGCTGTTCATCTATACTTTCAGCATAAAGAAGTACGTCATTTGCTGAAATACCGTTAGGCTTAATCTGCTTGCCGGCCTTTGTGATAGTGAATGAATATCTTGTAGCATCGGGATTAAGAATAAGTGAGTTACCTGTCTTAATCTTGTCCGAAATCTTATAGTCTGATGTTGAAGGTGTTCTTAGAGCAACAATTGTCTGATAGTCGTTAATCTGAATATCATCAACCTCACCATCAGCACCTCTGTCTGTAAGAACTACTGTACCGTAAATAAAATATTCACTGTTGGGGTCAAGCCATTTCTTAACAGCGTCTGTGAATGAATATACGCCTGTAAATTCATTATCAGCCGATGTATAGCTCTTGTTTCTCAGCTTTGTACCGTTAACCTTATCAACAGACTTACCATTGTATCTTACAGATACATTGTTCATATCAAGGTCAATTGACTTTGAAGCATTTCCTTCATAATATTTAATAGCATTGTCGCTGATGCTGATAATGTTATCATATCTGATTACATATTCCTCGTTGTTTGTTGATTCGTCATCAATTACAACAAGTACAGGTTCATCTGTTGAACGCTTCTGTCTGTAATATACAGTAATCTCCTTACCGAGAAGTTTTACAATATCAGTGATATTTTCTGTATATTCACGGTAATCCATTGTTACATAGTTAGCTGAATTTGCCAAATCAACTACCTGCATCTGACCAAGAAGGAGTGCGCCCTGGCAGTTACCTGTTACATGCTCTTCAACGCCTGCAATTTCACCCTTGAACTTTCTGATTCCGAGGTAGTCATTAAGAAGAGTATCTTCTGTTGATTCCCAAGTCATACCATCTGATGAAAGCTTCTTCATCTGAACTTCCAAAGCATTGTAAACAAGCTGTGCAATTGCGCCTCTTGATGCAGGAGCATCAAATGACAAATCACTGATTGACTTTGTCAACTCAAGTGAAGCTGCCTGGCTGTGATAACCTGTAGGATAACCACCCTGGTTTTCAGCCATATCGCCGTAACCAAGAGTACATACAACCATCTTCAATGCCTGTTCATATGTAACCTTATCATCCGGACGGAAGGTACCGTCTGTAAAACCGTTTATAATCTTGCGGTCATAAGCAGTTTTAATGTTGCACTTAGCCCAGTGAGTTGAAACATCGCTGAACTCTGTCGGTTCAGTCATCAAATCACTCAGACCGAGAGTGTATACAATAATCTTTGTGAACTCAGCTCTTGTGATTTCACCTTCGGGACGGAAAGTACCATCCTCTTCATATCCGTTAATAATATTTAATTTTGATAATGTAGTGATTGCCTTTAAATATTTGTGATCACTGCTCACATCGGAGAAAGCGGCAAAAACCGAGCTTGAAAATACCGTTGTGAAAACCATTATCATCGCTGCTGCAAATGAAATAAATCTTTTCATAATTCTTCTTCCTTTCTTTTATTTATAGCGATATATAATATTATAACATGGTTTGTCCCATTCGTCAATCAAAATATTACACATTTTGTCGATATAAATTTTGGTATTGTATACTAAAAAATTTTACTGCAAAAATAACCTGTAAATAATAAATATTTTGAAATTTTTATGAATTTATTCATTAATATATTGAAAACAAACAGTTTACGTGATAAAATATAATACAGATAATTACAGTGTTTAATTATGGAAAGGAAAAAAATCGTGAATAAAAACAAAAAAGACATAAAACCGTGGAAAAATCCTGTTGTGATTTTTATTGTACTGTCCATTGCGGCTACAATTTTTCTCAATGCCATGCTGCTGCCTATGGGTTCGGACACATCCAAAGAAATCACATACGATGAATTTCTCACAATGGTTGAAGCAGATAAGGTTGATGCCGTTGCAATAAAAGCAGAACAATATGTTATATACGGTAAGCCAAAGGAAAACTTACCCGAGGAAAGCACAAGAGCGTTAAAAATAATGGACTCACTCGGAATGGATTCGGATGAGCTTCGTGAACGTCTGCTTGACGAAACACGTGATATATATCGTACCGGATATATACACGATACACGTCTCCTGCAGCTTCTCGATGACCATAACGTAACATATTACACCGCAATCCCCAACACAAATCCGCTTATGGCGTTTTTCGTAACATATATACTACCGCTTCTGATTATGCTGTTGCTGTTCTCAGTTGTAATGCGAATGATGTCCAAGCGTATGGGCGGAAGCGGCGGAATAATGGGCATAGGTCAGTCCAATGCCAAAATGTATAATGTAGAAAAGAAAACCGGCGTAACCTTTAATGACGTTGCAGGTCAAGAGGAGGCAAAAGAATCACTTGACGAAATAGTGGACTTTCTTCACAACCCCGCAAAATATACAGCCATAGGCGCAAAACAGCCAAAGGGAGCGCTTCTTGTAGGACCTCCGGGAACAGGTAAAACACTGCTTGCAAAAGCTGTCGCAGGCGAAGCAAATGTTCCGTTCTTCTCGTTGTCAGGCTCGGAATTTGTGGAAATGTTTGTCGGTGTCGGTGCTTCAAGAGTGCGTGACTTGTTTAAGCAGGCGGCTTCAAAAGCACCATGTATCATATTCATTGATGAAATTGACGCAATAGGAAAATCAAGAGATAATCAAATAAGCTCAAATGACGAACGTGAGCAAACTCTTAATCAGCTGCTTTCAGAGATGGACGGCTTTGATTCATCAAAGGGCCTTGTAATTCTTGCGGCAACAAACCGCCCCGAAATACTTGATAAAGCACTATTAAGACCGGGACGCTTTGACAGACGTATTATAGTGGAAAAGCCTGACCTAAAAGGACGTGAGGATGTCCTTCGTGTGCATATCAAAAACGTTAAAACAGACCCTTCGGTTGACCTTCATGAAATGGCACTTGCCACAAGCGGAGCAGTCGGCGCAGACCTTGCAAATATGATTAACGAAGCAGCACTGCGTGCAGTACGTTGCGGAAGACAGGTTGTTCTTCAGGAAGATTTGATGGAAGCTGTTGAGGTCATAATTGCAGGTAAGGAAAAGAAAGACAGAATTTTGAGTGCAAAGGAAAAGCGAATTGTTGCATTTCATGAGGTTGGGCATGCGCTCGCCACGGCACTGCAGAAAAACACCCAGCCGGTACAGAAAATCACCATTGTACCGAGAACGATGGGTTCGCTCGGTTATACTATGCAGATGCCCGAAGAGGAAGAGCATTATCTGATGTCGAGAGACGAAATTCTCGATCAGATAACGGTATTTCTTGCCGGAAGATGCGCAGAAGAGCTTGTGTTTGATACAATGACAACAGGTGCCTCAAATGATATTGAGCGTGCGACGGCGCTTGCACGTAACATGATAACAATGTATGGCATGTCGGAAAAATTCGGTATGGCAGGACTTGAAAGTATGCAGAACAAATACCTTGACGGACGAAATGTTTCAAACTGCAGTGAAGAAACAAAAACAGAAATCGACCGTGAAGTTGTGGAGGTTCTTAAAAAATGTCATGACAAAGCATATCAACTGCTCACCGAAAATCGTGATGCTCTTGACGAAATTGCAGAATTCCTTATTAATAAGGAAACAATCAGCGGCGAGGAGTTCATGAGTATATTTAACAGAGTAAAAAATATAACAGATGAGGAAAGCACACTTCCCGATACGGAGGTTGCAGAAGAAAAAAATGATGAAAACATTCCCGCAGAAGCTCAAAGCGGAGAGGAAGAGGCGCAATCTGACACAGACAGAGCTTGCACAGATGCTTGAAGTAAGCAGAACATGTGTGTCAAACTGGGAAAGCGGCTTGAGAGTACCCGATTTTGTAACGGTTTCAAAGCTTTCAATTATACTCAACGTATCTGTTGAATATCTGCTTTGTACTACTTCCCCTTCACAAAACAACCTGAAAAAAGTCGGTATAGATATTTCCCGGCTTAATTCAAAGGGTATAGAGGCTTTAACCACATATTACCGATTTTTACTGAGTGATGAAAGCTTTTTAGAAAAATAATATATAACGGCAGATATGGTCTGCCGTTATTTTTATACCTTATAACCGAAATATATTTAAAAAATCTTTTTTTATATTGACATATACAAATCAATGGTATATAATGAACATATGAGCATATATTCATATATCGGAGGGGTATTTATGTCTAAAGGAAATAATCACATTTACTGCAATGAACATAAAAGCAATGTACACAATCATAAAGAAAATACTGACTGCGGTTGTCATTCAGAAGAATGTATTTGTTCACATCACGATGCAGACGCTTCATGTCATACACACAGCTGTAGCTGTCACAGTCATAGTGAACATGCCTGCGGATGTGGTCACGGGCATGGCGGCAGAGCATCCGTTAGAGAAATGCTTACAGGATTGTGCTTATTTGTACTGGCAATTATTGCAGGAACATTCTCACAGCAAATATTATCAATAATATTATATCTTGCAGCATATACAGTATCGGGATATAAGATTTTAAGAAATGCCGTTAAAAACATTGCGAAAGGACAGCTTTTTGATGAAAATTTCCTGATGTCACTTGCAAGCATCGGTGCAATTATCATAGGCGAATATCCCGAAGCGGCAGCTGTCATGCTGTTTTATTGCATAGGTGAATATTTGCAGGATAAAGCAGTTGATAAAAGCCGTAAATCAATTACAGAGCTGATGGATGTACGTCCTGATTATGCAAATGTAATAAGAAACGGAGCACCCGTGCGTGTATCACCCGAGGAAGTTGTACCGGGAGATATTATAGTTGTAAAAAACGGTGAAAAAGTCCCTCTTGATGGAGTAGTGACCGAAGGTACAGGCATAATGGATACCGTGGCGCTTACGGGTGAAAGCATGCCAAGGAGCATTGTCCCCGGCGAAACGGTTCTTAGTGGATTTATAAATACCGGCGAAGCGGTTCATGTCAGGGTAAGCTCTTCGTATCACGAAAGTACAGTAGCAAAAATCCTCGAAATAACCGAGCATGCACGTGATAAAAAAGCAAAAGCAGAGCAATTTATAACAAAATTTTCAAGATACTACACACCATTTGTTGTTACGGCGGCTGTCATGATTGCACTTATCCCCTCTCTGATTACGGGAGAGTTTTCAAAATGGCTGTACCGTGCGTTGATTTTTCTTGTTGTGTCATGTCCATGTGCACTTGTCGTATCAATACCACTTGGATTTTTTGCAGGTATAGGTGCGGCATCTAAACATGGAATACTTATCAAAGGCGGTTGCTATATGGAAGCACTGTCAAAGCTTAAAACCGTAGTGTTTGACAAAACAGGTACGCTTACTCAGGGCAAATTCCGTGTGTCACAGACCGATTCTATGATTGATAAAAATGAACTTATACGTCTGGCGGCACATGCAGAAGCATATTCCAACCATCCCGTCGCAAAGGCAATTACAGAATTTTACGGAAAGGAAATTGATTTTTCTATAATACAAAACAACATCGAAATCCCCGGACGAGGCGTTAAAACTGTTATCGACAGTAAAAACATTCTTTGCGGAAACATTGCACTTATGAACGAGAACGGAATTACGGTAACTGTCGACAACGAATACGGCACAACCGTTTATGTTGCCATTGACGGCGAATATGCAGGAAAAATTTGTATCCGTGACGAAATAAAAGACGACAGCAAGCATGTAATATCACAGCTTAAAGCGCAGAATACAGATGTTGTAATGCTTACGGGTGACGTTAAATCCTCGGCAATGCATATTGCACAGGAGCTTGGTATAGAAAATGTTTTTTATGAGCTGTTACCGTCAGACAAGGCTGACAGACTTGAAAAAATAATGAAATCAGCTTCAGGAATTTGTGCATTTGCAGGTGACGGAATCAATGACGCACCATCGCTTGCTATGTCGGATGTGGGCATTGCCATGGGTGCTATGGGAAGCGACAGTGCAGTTGAAGCTGCCGATGTGGTATTAATGACCGATGAATTGTCAAAGATATTAAAGGCAATTTCAATTTCCAAAAAAACAATGACCGTAATCAGGCAGAATATCGTTTTTGCAATCGTCTCCAAGCTTCTTATAATGCTTACGGGCGCACTCGGTCTTACAGGTATGTGGCTTGCCATTTTTGCAGACGTGGGAGTGGCTCTTATCGCAGTTTTAAACTCGCTTCGTGCAATGCGATAGGACAAATGTATAAAAAAACGTTCGAAATTTGTATAAAATAAAGGAATAATGTCACTTGAAAAAGCAGGCGATATATGGTATATTTATATTGTAAATTATACGTATCTGAAAAAAGGAGAATATCAATGAATAATTTAACAGGCGACATTTCACCTATTGTAGGAAAACTGAGTATTATCAGCATGAAAGGCTGCGAAGAAATTACTGCAAGAATTGATAATTATCTGAAGCAGTTCCGTGAAGATGAATCGGTTTCCACTTATGTTACACATGTAACTTGCCCGAGATTTGGTACAGGCGAAGGCAAATGCGTTATTGACGAGACAGTCAGAGGTCATGACGTTTATATTATATGTGACTGCTTCAATCATGGCGTTACATACAAAATGTACGGTTATGAAAACCACATGAGTCCCGACGACCACTTCCAGGACCTTAAGAGAGTTATTGCCGCAATGGGCGGTAAGGCAAGACGTGTCACCGTTGTGATGCCGATGCTTTATGAGGGCAGACAGCACAGAAAGATGGGCCGTGAATCACTTGACGCCGCACTTATGCTTCAGGAGCTTGTGAACATGGGTGTTTCAAATATCATCACATTTGACGCACACGATCCCAGAATATGCAACGCTATTCCTCTGTCAGGCTTTGACAATGTTCAGCCCACATATCAGATGATTAAGGCTTTGATAAGAACAGTTCCCGATATTTCGCTTGATAAATCAGATACAGTTATCATTTCACCTGATGAGGGCGGTATGTCAAGATGCATGTACTACAGCTCAGTGTTGAAGCTTGATCTTGGTATGTTCTATAAGCGCCGTGACTATTCAAAAATCGAAAACGGCAAAAACCCGATTGTCGCACATGAATATCTTGGAAGAGATGTCAACGGCAAGGACGTTATTATAGTTGACGATATGATTTCATCAGGCGAATCAATGATTGACGTTGCAAATAACCTCAAAAATCAGGGCGCAAAGAGAATTTTTGTGTTTACATCATTCGGTCTGTTCTGTAACGGTCTTGACGTATTTGATAAGGCGTATGCAGACGGTATCGTGGATAAGATTTATACCACAAACCTTATTTACAGAGACCCGGGTCTTAAGGAAAGAGACTGGTACTGCGAAGTTGATATGTCGAAGTATATTTCACTGCTTATAGATACACTTAACCACGACGATACAATTTCAAGCTTGCTTGACCCTGTTACAAAGATTCATAATCTTGTTGACCAGCTTAAGAAATAACTTTAAACAAAAAATTCCGTTTCGAATAATTCGAAACGGAATTTTTATTATCTGTCCAATCCTTTTGTAATCACTTCTGTAAATTCTTCATTGGTATGAGTACTTTTTAAAATCTGCAGTATTTTTGCCGCTGCTTCGATTGTACCGTTTTTGGTAAGCTCGTTACGGATTGTCCATGAAGCCTCATACTCATTACGTGAGAGTAAATCATCTTCACGTCGGGTACCCGATTTTAAAACATCTATCGCCGGGAAAATACGTCTTTCCTGCATTCTCCTATCAAGCTTTAATTCCATATTGCCCGTACCCTTGAATTCTTCAAAGATAACATCATCCATACGGCTGCCTGTTTCAACAAGTGCGGTTGCAAGAATGGTGAGGCTTCCGCCTTCCTCTATATTACGTGCCGCACCAAAAAACTTTTTCGGCTTTAATAGTGCGTCAGGGTCAAGACCGCCCGAAAGCGTTCTTCCCGTAGGTGTAACCGTCAGATTGTATGCACGTGCAAGACGTGTTATCGAGTCCATAAGAATTACAACGTCCTTTTTCTGCTCGACAAGTCTTTGCGCACGTTCAAGCACCATTTCTGCAATCTTGCAGTGATGCTCAGGCATCTGATCAAATGTAGAGTATATAACCTCGCCTTCAATCGACCGCTTCATGTCTGTTACTTCCTCGGGACGTTCGTCTATAAGAAGAACTATAAGCTTCACATCAGGATGATTATGCGTGATTGACTGTGCAATTTCCTTTAAAATGGTAGTTTTTCCTGCCTTCGGCGGTGCCACAATCATTCCTCGCTGTCCCTTGCCTATTGGTG
>JAXJRQ010000193.1:0-4817 GCA_036310525.1 Clostridia bacterium | reverse complement strand
TTTTGCGTAAGTAATTGAAATTTTGTGTTTTTAATGATATAATATATAAAACTTATTTAATAGAGGGACACATTATGAAAAATATTACAGAAATTGATAAAAATTTTGCAGTTAAAACAGGCATTGAGCGTGAAGGCATAAAATTTTATGATTGTATGAATGAACCGTTTAAAATTTATGGTATATTCATGGAAAACGGTAAATTCCGCAGAATGCCGCAAAATATTGCCGAAAGTGTCAGTGTGGGTGTAAATGCCCTTCATGCAAATACCGCAGGTGGAAGAGTTCGTTTTGTAACGGACAGTCCTTATGTTGCAATTGCTGCATCAGTAGGGGAAACGTGCAGAATGTCTCATTTTGCCCTTACCGGGTCATGCGGATTTGACTTATATGCTGATAATGTATATATTAAAACATTTACTCCGCCGTACGAGCCGACGGATAGCTTTGACGGAATAATTGAAATAGGCGAAAGAAAATTGCGTGAAATAACTATCAATTTTCCGCTTTACAGCGAAATTACAGGTCTTTATATCGGACTGGATGGCGATGCGGTTGTAAAAGAAGCCATGCCTTATAAAAATGATAAGCCGATTGTATATTATGGTTCATCAATAACACAGGGCGGATGTGCTTCAAGACCGGGAATGGCGTATCAGAATATTATTTCAAGAAGATTGAATTGCGATTTTATAAATCTTGGTTTTTCGGGAAGTGCAAAAGCTGAAGATGCAATGATTGATTATATTAAAGATATGGATATGTCTGTGTTTGTGTATGATTATGACCATAATGCACCTGATGCGGAATACCTGGAAAAAACACATGAAAAGATGTTTAAAGCGATTCGTGAAAAAAATCCCGATCTGCCGATAATAATAATGACAAGACCAAAGGTTAACCTTCAGGAGCATGAAATGGCTATGCGTGCAGTTATTGAAAATACATACAACAATGCTGTTAAGGCAGGTGACGTGAATGTTTATTTTATCGGTGGTGATAAGCTTATGAGCCTTTGCGGTAATGAGGGAACGGTTGATAATTGTCATCCGACGGATTTTGGCTTTGCATCAATGGCTAAGACTTTAGGGGATTTCATGGAAGAAAATAAACTGATATAACTTTGAGGATAAATATATGAAAAAGATACTTGTAGTTGTGGATATGCAAAATGATTTTATTGACGGCGCACTTGGAAGCAAAGAAGCCATGGCAATAGTTGATAATGCCGCAAGAAAAATTGAGGATTTTGACGGTGATGTAATCGTAACCTATGATACTCATGAAAATGATTATATGGAAAGCAGGGAAGGGCGTTTTCTTCCTGTGCCGCACTGTATAAAGGGAACTGAAGGACACTTATTAAACAGCGTTATACAAAAATCTCTTTCACAAAAACAGTATAAAGAAATAGAAAAACCTACATTTGGTTCTGTTGAATTGGTGGAATACATAAAAGATAAATACGATACAAATAATACAGAAATAGAGTTTATCGGATTATGCACTGATATATGCGTTGTATCAAATGTGATGCTTGTAAAAGCCAATTTCCCTGAAATGAATGTATATGTTGATGCTTCATGCTGCGCAGGAGTAACACCTGAAAAACACAATGCAGCAATTGAAACAATGAAATCGTGTCAGGTAGAGATAAGATAATAAACGGAGGCACTGATATGTTTAATGCAGAAAAGATTAAAAATGAATGTGTGGAATGGATAAGAGATTTCTTTGAAAAGAACGGTAAAGACTGTAATGCGGTTATTGGCATTTCGGGCGGAAAAGACAGCTCGGTTGCGGCGGCATTGTGTGTTGAGGCGCTTGGGAAGGAACGTGTAATAGGCGTGCTTATGCCATGCGGCGAACAGAGTGATATATCATTTTCACATATGCTCGTGGAAAATCTCGGAATAAAAAGCTATACAATAAATATTTTTGATTCTGTTTTTGGACTAAAAAAAGAACTTGAGAGTAAAATGGAGCTTAGTAATCAGGCTAACATTAACTTACCACCGAGAATAAGAATGTCAACGCTGTATGCGGTTTCACAGAGCTGTAACGGGCGTGTTGTGAACACATGCAATCTTTCAGAGGACTGGGTAGGCTATTCCACCAGATACGGTGATGCTGCAGGCGATTTTTCACCGTTGTCAAATTTGACTGTAACTGAGATTATTGAAATAGGCAGACTGCTTGGTTTACCGAAAGAGCTTACGGATAAGGTTCCGAGTGACGGACTTTGCGGAAAAACAGACGAGGATAATCTCGGATTTAGGTATGCCGATCTTGATGTTTATATTCGTACAGGAAGAATGGATGACGAAGAAACCAAAAAGAGAATAGATATTCTTCACGAGAGAAATCTGTTTAAGCTTCAGCTGATGCCTTCATTTAAACCGTCTGAGGTTTAACGTAAAATAAATGTTATAATAAATTACTTGACAATTTTAAGTTTATGATATATAATCATATAAACTATTTAATTTAGGAGGAGAAAAATTTAATGGACACTGACGATGGTAAGTGTGATAGTATGAATTTTCTTTATATATCCGGCATGTCTGCACAGATTTGGGCAGGTATGCCTTTTTGTGTTCAAAAAAGACTGAGATTATGAGTTTTTGGCAGTTAAGAAATCAAAAATAAGAATATATAGGAGAATTTAAAATGGATCAAAGTATACTTACGCAGATAATTATTATGGTGATATTATTGTTATTATCAGCATATTTTTCTGCAACAGAAACGGCGTTTTCGTCCGTTAACAAAACAAGGCTTAAAACTTTAGCCGAAAAAGATAATAAAAGGGCAGAGCTTGCATTGGCTCTTGCAGAACAGTATGACAAACTTATTTCTACAATTCTTGTCGGAAATAACCTGGTAAATATCGGTCTTGCATCAATGGGAACAGTGTTGTTTGTGCATATGTACGGAGATATTGGTGCTACAATCTCAACTGCTGTTATAACTGTTGCGGTTCTGATTTTCGGCGAAGTTTCGCCCAAAAGCATAGCTAAGGATTGCCCCGAAAAATTTGCAATGTTTTCAGCACCTATTATCAGATGCTGTATCTGGCTTCTTACACCCATAAACTTTTTGTTTTCAGCATGGAAAAAGCTTTTAGCAAAGATTTTGAAGGTGCAGGAGGAGTCAAAAATCTCGCAGGAAGAACTGCTTATGCTTGTTGATGAAGTTGAGCAAGACGGAAATCTTGACGAGAATGAGAGTGAGCTTATCCGTAATGCGATTGAGTTTACTGAGCGCACAGCAGAGGATATACTGACTCACCGTACTGATTTGGTTACGGTATCAGTTGATGCCGACAAGGAAGAGCTTGCGCAGATTTTCCATGAAACAAAGTTTTCAAGACTTTTGGTTTATGAAGAAAATATTGATAATATTGTAGGTGTTGTGCATCAGAAGGATTTCTATACCGGCTCAAAGATAACGGATAAGAGTATAAAAGAGATTATGACGCCGCCGGTGTTTGTTATAAGCACTGAAAAAATCAATGAGCTTCTTCATTCGCTTCAGCTTAACAAATCGCACATTGCGGTTGTACTGGATGAATACGGCGGTACTTTCGGAATAGTCACAATGGAAGATATTCTTGAGGAGCTTGTCGGAGAAATCTGGGATGAACACGATGAAGTCGTTGTTGATTTCAAAAAGATCAGCAAGGATACATACAGGGTTGACGGCTCGGTGGATCTTGAGGAATTTTGTGAATTTTTTGATATTAAAACCGATTCAGAGGTTGTGTCGCTCGGTGGTTGGGTAATGGAACAGCTTGGTGATATTCCGAAAGAGGGAGATACTTTTGAGTATGACCACTATAAGATTAAAGTTACCGAGATTGACATACATCGTGTTGAGCAGATTGAAATTACGGATTTTGGCGTATATGAAGAAAACGAAGAATAAAAAAACAATTGGATGCTCAGGCATCCAATTGTTTTTTTTCTGTATTAAGTAGGTTTTTTACCTGTTTTTGTTTTCATAAGTCTGAAAAATAATGTTCATCGCAAAAAACCAACTTGTATGCACGTTCCTTTACCAATAAACTGGTATTTTCAGAGGAAATTACCGTTCTGTACTGAAAGCTACATAAAATCAGCAAAGTTTTATCTTAATATTTACGATACATCTATTACAATTAAGGTAATAACAGCAGGTAGCGGCGATGTGGAAGTAATTGCTTATCTTGATGATGAAGAAGTAGGGCATGCAAAGAATTTTTCGTGTGGTAACTTCAAGATAAAAGTGATGCTTACTAAAAAGCTTTTATGGGAGGTAGGAAAGGGAGGACTTTATGACCTTGAACTTTGATATGGAAATATTTAAAGCAATTAACGCATAAAAAGCTGCAATAGAAGATTAATTATGCTGAAAAGAACCTTTTGTTTTGCGGTTAAAAAATTATAAAAAAGCATTGACAATTTTAGCTTTTTATAGTAAAATATATTATGTTGTCAGTTTGGTGACAACATAATATATTTGCAGATGTGGCGGAATTGGCAGACGCGCATGGTTCTGCTCGCGTCATATCGGTGATAAGTTGTTGAAATCGGTTTATCCGTTTTCATATTTGAGGATTAAGCGGTTTTGCTCCTCCTCGGGGTTACCTCTCCCGTGTAAAAATTATGAGGTTATAATTTAATAAGCAGGTATGGCGGAATTGGCAGACGCGCATGGTTCAGGTCCATGTGAAAGCAATTTCATGCAGGTTCAAGTCCTGTTACCTGCACCATTACGAGTGTTCTTATAGGATTTAAGAAGTTCTATGAGAACACTCGTTTTTTATTGCCGTATAT
>JAXJRQ010000192.1:0-3755 GCA_036310525.1 Clostridia bacterium | reverse complement strand
TATTTCACTGAAAATGCTTAATTTATCGAACTCATGAAAGTTAAAAGCATCGGCTTTTGTTAAAAAGTCAGATGCTTTTTTCAATGTCAAATAATTTTTCCATAGGAACATTAAGAATTTTTGATATAACATAAAGCTCTTTATCTGTTGCACTTCGTATTTGTCCTTCTAATTTTGAGTAACTAGTAGGATTCATGTCACAACCCATAACTTGAATTTGAGCAATGAAATCTTTTTGTTTAATTCCCTTTTCTTTTCTCAGTTGTTCTATATTTTTGCCAACTAAGTTTTTGTTTCCATATAATTGTTTTCTAATTTTCATAAACAATAATTCCTTTTTAGAAGTTTAGTTTTATTATATGCATAAAAAGTATTGACATAATTCTAAATTGGAATTATAATATAATTAAATCAATAAATTAAAAGGAGAAATTACGATGAAAGATAAGTTAAAAGGTATAGTTTTGGGTATTGTTATAGGTGTTATGCTTGTACCTACAGCATTTGCAGCAATAGGCACCGTTACAAAGGATTTATCTTATGATGATATTAAAATAAGTTTAAACGGAAAAATAATTGAACCTAAAGATGCAAATGGGAATAAAATAGAGCCGTTTATCATTGAAGGGACGACATATTTGCCTGTACGTGCTGTTGGTGATGCATTAGGATTAAACGTCGAATGGGAAGCAACAAGCAAAACAGTTTTGCTGACGGATTCTTCAAAAAGCATTTCTACTACTGGGAAGGTTGTCTATGAAAAAGGTGGCATAAAAATCACTTATGTAGGCATAAAGCAAGAAGACTCTTTTATAGATTTTAAATTTTTGATAGAAAATAATGCAAGTAACGGAATAACAGTTCAGACACGTGATGAATCCATAAATGGCTATATGATGTCAGGAATAATGTCTGAAGATGTTCAGCCCGGTAAAAAAGCAAATGGGGCATTGACATATTATAATTCTATGCTTGAAGAAAATGGGATTGATAATATAGATGAATTAGAATTTTCATTCCATATATTTGATGAAGAAACATGGGATACAATAGATGACTCAAATATCATAAAAATTAATCCATAAAAATTATTTTTACCTTAAACAAAAAACGAACGGCGTGACGATTTCGTCACGCCGTTCTTCTATTCTTTATCCTGATTAGCTTTTTTATCAATCAATTTTTGCGTGTAATACTGTTCCAGTTCGGGATATTCCAAAAGTCCCTTTCTGCCCTCGGTCGTGATGGCATAAATCCCTTTACGTATCTTTTTAAACCACCCGTATGCATTTGAATTCATAATATATCCGCATTTTTCATCACCGCCAAAGCTTTTTACCTCTTTTGGCGACAATTCTCCGTACATATCCAGTATACACGCAATATTTATGCATTTTTCCGTGTATGCCGTAGCAATTTTTTTGCCCGTTACGCCGCCGATGTTGGTGTCAATTGTGCGTCCGTCTATTTCTTTCATTATTTTTCTGAACCTTGCTCGGTTTTTCTGTACCGGCACAAACGGCTGCGGCTCGTAAATTATTTCTGCATACGAATACTCGTCCCGAAGATTTACAAAAATCAAACCCAGCTCAAGCTTTTTTATAACATAAAGCGTATCACGAAAGGTTTTGGGCGAATAATTTTTGGGTTTCGGGACTGCAATATATGTAACTGCGCCTGTTTTCTGGCGCTGTAAACCCTGCGAGAGCAGGGTTACGGAAAGATTTTTCTTAAGCTCTGCAATAATCAGCTCATCGTCCTTTACGGCTGTTACGTCGCAGTCCTTTACTTCGGCGTTTACCTGATACCCCATATTTTCAAAAAGCGTTTTTACGGGTAAAAACAGCTCACTTTCATGCTTCATTTACATCACCATGCTTCAAAGTAATTACCACTATTTCAGGGCGGTTGAAAAGTCTCGGAATAATCATCGGATTGCCTATTCCCCTGCTTACAATCATCTTTGTGTCCTTGTGCTTATAATACCCGCCCACATATTTCGGAAACAGCATCGGCGAGTTTGAACCCCACGCAGATTTGGGCGCAACAAGTCCCTTACCGTTGGGGAGTCTGAACTGTCCTCCGTGCATATGCCCCGACAAAATCAAATCAAATCCACTGTTTTTGATAAAATCAAACAAATTCGCACGATGGAAAAGCAGTATGTCAAACCCGTCATACGGCTCAATCTCTTTAACGGCGTTGTTGAGAGTATCGGTGATGTTGTTTCCGTCAACCGAAAACGGGTCGTCAATTCCGCAAAGACCTATGCGACTGTTGTTTCTTTTAAGCTCAATCCGTTCATTGTGCAGAGAGTGTACGCCGACTTCGGTAAGCATTTTGTCAAATTCCTCATAGTCGGCACGCCATACGTCGTGATTTCCCGTAACAGCATACACGGGCGCAATTTCGCACAGCCGTCTGCACAAATTCACTCCAGGCATGTAACTGCCTCTGTCATGCACCAGATCACCCGTAGACACTATTATGTCGGGCGACTCGACCTTTATCGCATTGACAAGTCCTGCCACTGTATCGGAATGATAATCTGAAATCTGCAATATACGGAAATTATTGAAATCCTCAGGGATTTTCGGCGATTCAATTATATAATGAGTAACCTCAAGTCGGTTGTCAAGCCCTTTTACAGCGCATAAAATTCCGCCTGTAAGAGCAAGCATTTTCAAAGTTTTTTTCATATTAAACAAATCCTTTTACTGATATTGAATATAGTATACCACATTTTTAAATAAAAAACAAATAATCATTGAAAAAATACGCAAACAATGGTATAATATAATAGTTAGAGTGTAATTAAATAACGAAAGGAACAAAACGATGATTAAGCATATAGTTGTCTGGAGAATAAGTGATGCGGTTGACAAGGGAAAGACCGCACAGATTATAAAAGAAAATCTTGAAGCGTTAAAGGAAAAAATAGACGTATTACGAGACATTCGTGTAGGCATTAATTTCAACGACACCGATGCGGCGTCGGACATCGTGCTTGAAACAGTCTTTGATTCAAAGGCTGACCTTCAGGCGTATCAGGAGCATCCTGCACACGTTGCGGTGGGCAGGGATTACGTGAGACCCAACGTAAGCGAGCGCCGTGTGATTGACTACGAATTCTGAGGTGCACAATGGCAGTTAATATAACAGAGGAGCAATTGGCAAATCAGCGAAGCTTTATGGCAAAGCTTCGTGAGGAAAACAATAATTTTGCCGTTAAGAACGGCAGACCACGTCTGGCGCTTACCGAGACATACGGCTGTCAGCAGAACGAAAACGACACCGAGCGCATACGAGGTATGCTTAAGGAATCGGGTTTTGAGTTCACCGACGACCACAATATAGCCGATGTTGTAATTTACAACACATGTGCAGTGCGTGAAAATGCGGAGCAGAAGGTTTTCGGCAGACTCGGCATTTTAAAGCACGTAAAAGAGCAAAGACGTGACCTTGTAATTGGTATTTGCGGTTGCATGGTACAGCAGGAGCATATAACTGAAAAAATAAAAAAAATCCATAATCAGGTTGATTTGATTTTTGGCACGCATGCGCTTTACAAGATGCCGGAGCTGTTGTATAAGGCTATGCATCAGAAGAAAACCGTTGTCGACATTCACGACAGCGACGGTGCAATTGCGGAAAACATCCCCATTCTTCATGACGCTGTCGAAAAGGCGTGGGTGAGCGTTATGTATGGGTGTAATAATTTTTGCTCATACTGTATTGTACCGTATGTGCGTGGC
>JAXJRQ010000191.1:0-17006 GCA_036310525.1 Clostridia bacterium | reverse complement strand
TGCCTGATGACCTTGTGAAGCAGATGCCGATTGCCAAGGATGTAGTGCGTGCAATGGGTATAAAGCTTCTTGAGCTTGAGGGTTATGAGGCAGACGATATAATAGGAACGGTTTCGTCTATTTGCCGTCAAAATGAGGTGGAGTGCTATATTGCTACGGGTGATAAGGACGACCTTCAGCTTGCGTATGGTGGTACAAAGGTAATTCTTACTGTGTCAAAAATGGGGCAGAGTGAAACAACATTATATGATGAAGCTGCTGTTCATGAGAGATACAACGTATCGCCACAGGAATTTATTGATGTAAAGGCTCTGATGGGCGATACCTCGGATAATATTCCTGGTGTAAAGGGAATAGGCGAAAAAACCGCAATGAGTCTTATAGAACAATATCATAATATTGAATATATTTATGATAATATAGAAAGCATCGGACTAAAGGGTAAAATGCTCGAAAAGCTTATTGATGGTAAAGATATGGCATTTTTGTCGAAAACTCTTGCGACAATTGACACAAATGTTCCGATAGAATTCAATACAGGAGAATGTGTATTTTCGGGAGAGTTTTCTGAATGTAAAGAACTGTACGGGATTTTAAAAAAGCTTGAGTTGAACAGCCTTATAAAACGCATGAATTTATCACCGTCGGATGATACGGAAGAAGTATCTGCTGTCGGGGATATTTATGAGGGGTCATCGGTAAGCGAGCTTTCGGATGCTGACGAAATAAAAAATATACTTGGAAATATTAAAGGTGAAATATCGCTTATTCTTGACGTGTCGGATAAGCTTATTTCGGGAGCAGCTTTTTCGTGTGAAAAGAAGGCATATTACACCGGTGAAAATATTACGCCTGCAAAGCTTACAGAAACTTTAAAGCCATTCCTTGAAAGCGATAATTTGAAAAAGAACGTATGCGATATTAAGGATTCACTTGTTTCGCTTGCGGGAACTACGGAAATTAACGGTATTTCCTTTGACGCAGCAATTGCGGCATATCTGATAAATCCTTCACGCAAGGATTTTACTCTGCCTGCACTTTGTGAAAGTGTTATGGGAGTAAGTGTGCCTGTACGTGAGAAAACGCAGATGTCGCTTCTGGATGAAGAGGACAATGAAATTCTTGCAAAGCATGCAATTGCACTTGAAGCACTCAAAGGCGTGCTGTATAAAAAAATTGAAGAAAATAATCAAAAACAGCTTTACTACGATGTTGAACTTCCGCTTGTAACAGTTCTTGCGCATATGCAGATTAACGGATTTATAGTTGATAAATCGGAGCTTGAACAATTCTCAGCAATGCTCAGCGAGAAAATTGATGCACTCACAAGCGAAATTTATTTCCTTGCTGATGAAGAATTTAACATTAATTCACCCAAACAGCTTGGAGTTATTCTGTTTGAAAAGCTTGGTTTAAAACCTGTAAAAAAGACAAAAACAGGATATTCAACCAATGTGGAAGCGCTTGAAAAAATCAAGGATAAGCATCCTATTGTTAATTTCCTGATGATGTATCGTCAGTATACAAAGCTCAAGAGTACCTATTGTGACGGCTTGAGTGCAGTTATAAATCCCGTAAGTAAACGTATTCATTCAAATTTTAATCAGACAGTTACTGTGACGGGAAGAATAAGCTCAACGGAGCCCAATATGCAAAACATTCCCACACGTACAAGTCTGGGCAGAGAGATACGTAAGATGTTTGTTGCAGATGAAGGGTATACGCTTGTTGACGCCGACTATTCGCAGATTGAACTAAGAGTTCTTGCGCATATTGCAAACGATGAAACCATGATAAATGCCTTTAAAAACAATGAGGACATTCATACCGTAACAGCATCTCAGGTGCTTGGTATTCCTGCTGAGGAAATAACAAAGGAGCAGAGAAGCAGTGCGAAGGCGGTTAATTTCGGTATTGTCTACGGAATAGGTGAATTCAGTCTTTCTCAGGATTTGGGAATCAGTGTAAAGGAAGCAAAGCAATATATCACGAGCTATCTTGAAAAGTATCATGGCGTACGTGAATACATGGAGAGAATTAAAGAAGAAGCCAAAGCAAACGGATATGTAACAACTATGATGAACCGTATACGCTATATCCCTGAGCTTAAATCGCCTAACTTCAATCTTCGTCAGTTTGGCGAACGTGTGGCGATGAATACGCCTATTCAGGGCAGTGCGGCGGATATTATAAAGCTTGCCATGGTAAAGGTTGACCGCAGACTTATCAGCGAGAAAATGAAATCACGTCTACTTCTTCAGGTACACGATGAGCTTATTGTAGAAGCGCACAATGATGAGATAGAAAAGGTTAAAGCAATTTTAAAAGAGGAAATGGAAAATGCGGCAAAGCTTAATGTACCGCTTGTAGTTGATATGTCAACGGGAAAAAGCTGGTATGACGCTAAATAATGGGAGAAAGCAGTATGAAAATCAACAGAATAATATTATTTGCATTGTCATTTTTGCTTTTAACGGGTTGTACGTCTGCGCCTGAGAGGAAAGAAAACGACAAAATGCAGGTATACACTTCGTTTTATGCAATGTACGACTTTGCAAAACAGATAGGTGATGGTGCGGCGGATATACATCTTTTATGTCCCGTTGGTACGGAACCGCATGATTTTGAACCCAAAACCTCGGATATGGCAAAGCTTACCGAGGCGGATGTGTTTATATATAACGGAATGGGCATGGAATCATGGACGGAGGATGTTATAAAAACACTCAAAAACCCGATTATTGTGGAAGCGTCAAAGGATATACCGTACATTGCGGAAAATTACGACCCGCATGTGTGGCTAAATCCACAAAATGCATTGAAACAGATGGAGAATATTAAGGATGCATTTTGTGAAAGGGACAGTAAAAATGCTGACACTTATGAGGAAAATTTTCGTGAGTGTGAAATGAAAATCAATGAGCTTTGCGATAAATACAATGAAGCGTCGCAGGAATTTTCGGACAGAAATGTTATTGTTGCGCATGCGGCATATGGTTATCTGTGCGACGCATTTAATCTGAATCAGACTCCCATTGAAGGGATGCATGGCGAAGGCGGTGCATCGCCTGCGAGAATGGCTGAGGTAGTAAATTTTATAAGGGATAATGATGTAAAATATATATTTGCGACGTCTCTTGAATCGGGAAAAACGATGGAGACTATAGCAAAGGAGACCGATACACAAATTCTTGTATTAAATCCGTTTGAGGGTGATACGGACGGTAAAGACTATTTTTCGGTCATGGAAGAAAACCTTACATCACTTAAGAAAGCGTTGAATTGATATGAATGAAATTTTAACAGTAGAAAATCTTAATTTTGATTATTCCGATACAACTGTTTTAAGAAATGTAAATTTCAGCTTACATAAAGGCGATTTTCTGGGCATAATAGGTTCAAACGGTGCAGGAAAATCCACCCTTATCAAGCTTATTCTCGGCATGCTTCCGTACAATCACGGAAAAATCTCGGTTTTTGGTGAGGATATTTCAAAGGTTCGCAAAAAAGTGGGATATGTACCGCAAAAAGCAAATTCCTTTAACACTGATTTTCCGGCAACTGTACGTGAAGTGGTTATGGCAAATCTGTATTCTCAAGCAGGTCTTTTTGCACGTGTGGGTAAAAAGTATGATGAGAAGCTGAAAGCTGTTTTAAAAACGGTCGGTATGGAAGGCTATGAAAATCACATGATAGGCAGACTTTCGGGCGGTCAGCAGCAACGTGTGTTTATTGCACGTGCACTTATATGTGAGCCTGAACTGCTTCTGATGGACGAGCCTACGGTTGGCGTTGATGCGCACTCTGTAAAGGATATTATGAAGCTTATATGTGAGCTGAACAAACAGGGACTTACAGTGGTTATGACAAATCATGATACACCGCTTCTTGTTCAGGTGTCAAATAAGCTTTTGATATTCTGTGAGCATGGCTACGAAGAATTTGTAAATCGCTGTGATTTGACTTTGGATGAAGTGAATGCAATTTTTGCAGGCAAAAGGGGGCATAAGCATGAATAATATATTTTCCTATGAATTTATGCAAAGAGCCTTTATTGTTGCTATGCTTATTGCATTTACAGCGCCTTGCATAGGTGTAAATATAGTTTTAAAAAGGCTTAGTGCAATAGGTGATGCGGCATCGCATACGGCACTTGCCGGTATTGCATTCGGACTCATAATGGGTATAAATCCGATTTTGGGTGCAGTAATTTTTTCGGTTCTTGCGGTACTTGCAATAGAAGGACTGCGGAAAAGCTTTTCGCATTATGCGGAAATCGGAACTGCGGTGGTGATGTCTGCGGGAATAGGTTTGACGGCTGTATTGTCGGGATTTATTTCGGATGGCTCAAATAATATAAACAGCTTTATGTTCGGCTCAATTGTGGCTATATCTGATTTTGAAATGTATCTGACGGTGGGAATAGGTATAACTGTACTTGCAGTTTCTATGCTTTTGTACAAGGAATTGTTTTTTATAACCTTTGATGAGGAAGCGGCAAAGCTTGCAGGCGTTCCTGTAAGGGGTATAAATTTTATACTGATGCTTTTAACCGCCGTTACGGTCAGTACGGCATCAAGAGTAGTGGGTGCGCTTATGGTTTCGTCGCTTATGGTGATTCCTGTTGCGGCGGCAATGCTGATAGCAAAAAGCTATAAACAGACACTTGTAATATCGGTTGTAACAGCCGAGATTTCGACGGTGCTGGGACTCATAATATCATTCTATATGGATCTCCGACCGGGAGGAACTATAGTCCTCACAGGTGTGGTGATTTTAATTGTGATGATGATTATTACCCGAAGGAGGCGTATATGATGGATTCGGCATCAATTATATCAAAAAACGGATTAAAGTGCACGAAGCATCGTGTTGATGTGCTTGATGTGCTTATAAATGCATCATCACCGATGACGGTTGATATGATTTTTTCGCAGCTTTCGGGAATTTCACGTTCAACGGTTTATCGTATACTCGAAAAGCTAGAAGAAAAAGAAATAGTATCAAAACAGACTTTTTCAGGTTGCAATGAGGTGTATTTTGAGTTTGCATTAAATAAGCATAAGCATTATGCCGTATGCCTTGAATGTCATGAAATGCACGAGATTGAAATTTGTCCTGTACATGATGCAAAGGTGGATAATTTTACAGTAACGGGACACAGGGTAGAGCTGTACGGATATTGTGACAAGTGCAGAAATAAGGAAGAATTACCCGTAGGGTAGGTGAATTGTATGAAAAAAGTATTGATAGGAATGTCAGGCGGTGTTGACAGCTCGGTAGCGGCAAAGCTTCTGAAAGAACAGGGCTACAGCGTTACGGGTGCAACAATGCTGTTATGGAACGATACCGAAAAAGCCGCTATGGATACAAAGCGTGTTTGTGAGCATATAGGCATTGATTTTATCACGATTGATTTTCGTGAACAATTCAAAAAATCGGTAGTTGATTATTTTATAAATGAGTATATAAGCGGAAGAACGCCTAATCCGTGCATTATGTGTAATAAGCATCTGAAATTCGGTGCTATGCTTGAATATGCAAAGAATAACGGATATGACATGATTGCAACCGGACATTATGGGAAAATAGTGAATAACAATGGTGTGTATGAGCTTCATTCCTCAAAAGCTGAAAGCAAGGACCAAAGCTATTTTCTGTACAATTTTAATCAGCACATTTTAAAGCATACCATTATGCCGCTTAGCGAATATACAAAAGAGCAGGTTCGTGAAATGGCAAATGAATGGCAGATTCCTGTTGCGAATAAGCCGGACAGTCAGGAAATATGTTTTGTAAACGACAACGATTATGCGGGATTTATCTGTAATAATTCAGATTATAAGCCGGTGTGCGGAAAAATGCTTGATGTAAACGGAAATGAAATAGGAACGCATAAAGGGATGATTTATTATACAATCGGTCAGCGTAAGGGAATAGGTGCTTTCGGCAGACCGATGTTTGTAATGGAAATGAATCCGCAACAAAATACGATAACTCTCGGTGAAAAGGGAATGGAGTTTTCAGGTGCACTTGTGGCGGATAATGTGAATTATATTTCAGATATTCCTCTCACACAACCTGAAAAGGTTCAGGCAAAAATAAGGTATCAGGCTAAAAAGGCAGAGGCTATGTTATATCCGCTTGCTGATGACCGAGTAAGACTTGTGTTTGATGAACCTCAGCGTGCAATAACTCCGGGACAGTCGGTGGTTTTCTATAATAATGATACAGTTATCGGCGGCGGTGTGGTTGTAAATGCAGAAAATCAACCATAAACGGACAGTCGAGGACGCCTGTCCCTACGGCGGGATAATTGTTTACATCACTGCTAAAGTATAATTTATATTCAAAAAAAAGGGGAAGGAGCCGCCGGATGCGGCTCCAATAAGAAGAAAATGGTGGATTATTGCATAACTTCAACGGGGTTTAAAGTTGTCCCGTCTTTGTGTATTTCAAAATGCAGATGTGTGTTTTGAACATTTTCAGCACTGCTTTTGCCGATAATTCCGATGACATCGCCTTTTTTTACAGCATCGCCTTCCTTAAACTCATCAGCACTTTCAAGCTGCATATATTTTGTTACATATCCCTCGTTATGAGTGATTGTGACAACACATCCCATTGCATTGTGAGAAATCGAGGTAATTGTGCCGTCTTCTGCGGCACAAACACTTGCACCTTCATTTGCGGCTATATCTACACCATCGTGTGTACGCCAGTCGTCGAGTGCTGAATTATATATCGGGGTATCACTGTATTGTGCAAGTATTTCTCCTGAAACAGGTTTTACAAATGATACAACTTCTTCAGCAGATACCGTTACAGATGCTTCAAGGTCGGGGTTGTCAATCTCATAATCATCCACAACTGCACTTACGGGTGAGGTTTCTTCTGTAACAGCAGCTTCTTCAATGTCTTGTACGGGCGGCATACTTGCAACCACGTCAAGAGGAATTTTTGTGGGTATTGCCGTCGGAAGTGAGTGCGTATATACAGTATCCTTTTCAACATCATTAACCGCTACATTTACAGATTCGCTTTCCTGCTTTTGTGTAAAGTAGCCTGCGGCTCCGATTGCCAGTACACAGCAGCATACTGCTATGTAGAAGCCGGGAAGTTTTCTTGTTTCGTTATTCTGATTTTTATTCATTTTTCTACTGACCTTTCCGCCCACATGATTTTGGTGTACTTTCAGTGGGCTTTGAAAATACACGGTTGATATGTTTATATTTTTACCGTATTTGAGAAATTTATACATATTTCATAGATTAAAACAGGTAAATGAGGCAGATATTTTATAAAAAAATATATAAATGCCTATTCACAAATCATATTTTTTATAGTATAATAGTTATATATGTGAAACGGAGGTGGTAAAAGTGAGAATTGAGAGATTGTCTGATGACAGAGTGAGAGTTACTCTGACAGAAACGGATCTTATGGGAATGAATATCAAAGTTGAACAGCTTCGACCCGACTCACATGAGCTGCATACATTTCTGTTTAATATTATGGAAACTGTAAAGGAAGAAACGGATTTCAATCCATATAACGGACAGGTAGTAGTAGAAGCCATGCCGTCAAATGAAGGTATAAGCATTGTAATAAGTAAAATCTGTGCGCCCGTAACAAAGATTTCACCGGGGAAATTTAAAAAGGTAAAATCAATAACACCGCACCTTAAAGAACCGACAATACATATTTTCAGCTTCAGGGGTATTGATGAGGTATGCGAGGCTATTATTAAGATAGATGAGAAAATGCTTAAAAAGAGCGCATTGTATAAGCTGGATGGAAAATATTATTATGCACTTAAAAGTGCAAAGGAACATTCAAACGGTATAGGAGTGCTTATTGAGTATTCCTCGTATATACATAATATGAATGAAACATTCCTTAAAGAGCACGGAGAGCTTATTGCGGAAAGTGACTCACTTGTAAGTATGGCAGACGGCGTTAAAAATTTACAATAAAAATAAAGAATGTACTTGAAAAATTTCAATATACATAGTATAATAGTAGTGTTACACAGTTAATGCTGTGGAGAATTAATCAAAGGAGAAGAATAAAATGAGTTTATTTGAAACAGTTGTTTTTGCAGAAGGTACAGCAGCAACTACAGCGGCTGATCCGGCTATGGCTGCAGCGGCAGGTCCTGCGGCTATGATAACATCGCTTTTACCGATGATTCTTATTATTGTTATGTTATACTTTATGATGATAAGACCTCAGCGTAAAAAGGAAAAGGCTTTAAAGGCTATGATTAATGCGCTTAAGGTTGGCGATAAGGTTGTTACAATCGGCGGTATCTGCGGTAAGGTTTCAAAAATCAAGGATAACTTTGTTATACTTGAAACAGGCAATGTAGGAACACCTGATGAAAAATCGTTCATTAAAATGGAACGTGACAGCATCAAGTCTGTTGAAACAAAACAGTCAAACTAAGTTCTAATGATGTCAAAACCCCCATAGAATGTATTGAATGCATCTGTGGGGGTTTTTGCATGCAAAACTACAAATTTAAAGCCGTATAAGCGGCGGAATGGAGTCCGATATGAAAATACGTTCTGTTTTGTTGGGTACAGTTGTGTCAGTGTTAATTATTGCGGCGGCATTTTTCGTGATTGCTGCTATATCGTATTTTACTGATGTTTCAGCGTCACTCACCAATATACTGTTTTATCTGTCAGCGGCGGTGGGTGTTTTTTGCGGCGCATTTATTGCGGCAAGGAAAAGTAAAAGCAAGGTTCTGTTTCATTCACTGAGCGTAAGTATACTGTGCCTTTTATTGATTGTGGTATTTTCTTTTGCAATAAATGGTACACTAAAGCTTGATATGCATTTTCTAAGCGTTACGGCAGCCACTCTTTTTGCGGGATTTTTAGGCGCAATTGCAGGAAAATAAGAAATAATAAAAAAATTCAAAAAAAGTCTTTTCTTTTTGGAAAATGTATGATATAATATGTATATATTATATTTGGTTCAGGAGGAAATAAACATGAAACACGTACAGACTTTGAACAAAACTTCATTGAAGGAAACAGCAAAGCACGGCGGATGCGGTGAATGTCAGACATCATGCCAGAGCGCATGTAAGACATCTTGCACAGTTGCAAACCAGAAGTGCGAAAAGAACTAAGACTATACAAACAGTCTGGGGCAGAGTCATCTGCCCTTTAATTATGCTTAATTAATGCCGCTTGCGGCAGATTGGAGATTGTTATGATACATAAGTACAAGCTTTTGGGAAAGAACATAGTGCTTGATGTTTATTCGGGTGCAGTGCATGTGGTTGACGACGTGCTGTATGATGTTCTTGATTATACGCTTGAGCCGTTTATGGCGGAAAGCTCATGTCCCGAATATATTAAAGAAGGCTTAAAGGACAAGTATCCGCTTGAGGATATTGAGGACAGCTATTCTGATATATGCGAGCTTTACAGAATGGGACAGCTTTTCTCAGAGGATTCATATGCAGAAATTGCAAAGAACTGGAACAAAAAATCGGTTGTAAAGGCACTGTGTCTGCACGTTGCACATGACTGTAATCTCAGGTGTAAATATTGCTTTGGCGATACCGGCGGTTTTCAGGGCGAAAGATGCCTTATGAGTGCAGAGGTCGGAAAAAAAGCAATTGATTTTGTTATAAAAAACAGTGCAGAACGCAAAAATATAGAGATTGATTATTTTGGCGGCGAACCGCTGATGAATTTTGACGTGGTAAAGGAAATAACCGATTACGCTAAAAAAGAAGGCGAAAAGCACGGCAAAAATTTCAGATTTACCATAACAACAAACGGAATTCTGCTTAATGATGAAATTAAAGAATACATAAATGAGAATATGTCAAATGTAGTTTTGAGCATTGACGGACGTAAGGAAACAAATGACCGTGTACGCTACAGAGTTGACGGTAGCGGTTCATATGATACCATTGTTCCAAAGTTCAAGGATTTGGCTGAAAGCAGAGATCAGGACAGATATTATGTGAGAGGTACCTTTACTGCATATAATACCGAATTTGCACAGGATGTAATTCATCTTGCTGACCTTGGCTTCAAGCAGACAAGCGTTGAGCCGGTAGTTGCTCCTGAAACGGAAGATTACGCACTCACAGCAGAGCATATACCGACAGTATTTGCTGAATATGAAAAGCTTGCCGAGGAATATGTCAAGAGATATAAGGAAGGCAATTGGTTCAATTTCTTCCACTTTATGATTGACCTTGATCAGGGACCATGCGTGGTAAAACGTCTTTCGGGATGCGGGGCAGGGCATGAGTATTTGGCAATTGCTCCGAACGGAGATATTTATCCTTGTCATCAGTTTGTCGGAAATCAGGATTTTATCATGGGCAATGTTGATGAAGGCTCTGTTAAGGAAGAGATTAAGAACTATTTTGAGAAATCGAATATTTATACCAAAGAAAAATGCAAGAACTGTTTTGCTAAATTCTACTGTAGCGGCGGATGCAGTGCCAATGCATGGAATTTTAACGGTGATATTAATAAACCTTATGAGCTGGCGTGCGAGTTTGAAAAGAAGAGAGTAGAGTGTGCCATTGCAATAGAGGCAATTAAAAAATTAGACTAAGCTAAAAACGGATGCTTGTGCATCCGTTTTTAGCTTAGTTGTATAGTGAATTTTCCTTGTCTTTTTTTATAAAAAACTTGACATTTCTGGCGTAATGTTTTAGAATTAATATAATAATATAATTGTACAGTTATGCCCTGTGCATAAGAAAGGCTTTGAATACATATGAACAAATATAAAGATTTTGAAAACTACCTGAAGGAATTTCCGACTAAGGACGGATATTTCGGCGAATTCGGAGGCTCTTTTTTACCGCCTGAATTAGTTCCAGCGTTTGAAGAGGCTGATAATGCGTATGAAGCAATCTGTCATTCGGCGCAGTTTATAAATGAGCTTAGAAGAATCAGAAAAGAATTTCAGGGTAGACCCACTCCCGTATACCATTGTGAAAGATTGTCGAAAATATTCGGCAACTGTCAGATTTACTTAAAGCGTGAGGACCTTAACCATACCGGTGCACATAAGTTAAATCACTGTATGGGTGAGGGACTGTTGGCTAAATATATGGGTAAGAAAAAGCTGATTGCGGAAACAGGCGCAGGTCAGCACGGTGTTGCTATTGCAACCGCTGCGGCATATTTCGGTATGGAATGTGACGTATATATGGGTGAGGTTGATATTGAAAAACAGCATCCTAATGTAGTCAGAATGAAGATGCTTGGTGCAAATGTTGTTCCTGTTACTGCAGGCTTAAAGACTCTCAAGGAAGCAGTTGACGCTGCTTTTGAGGCGTATTTGAAGGAATACGACAATGCAATTTACTGTATCGGTTCTGCACTTGGTCCGCATCCGTTTCCGAAAATGGTGCGTGATTTCCAGTCGATAATCGGAATGGAAGCAAGAGAGCAGTTCCTTGATATGACGGGAATTATGCCTGACGCTGTTTGTGCATGTGTTGGCGGTGGTTCAAATTCAATCGGTATGTTTACGCCGTTTTTGGCAGACCCCGTTGAGATTTACGGTATAGAACCTTTGGGCAAGGGTGAAAATATCGGTGATCATGCCGCAACAATGAAGTTCGGAACAAAGGGTAGAATTCACGGCTTTGAAAGCTATCTGTTACAGGATGAAAAGGGCGAGGCTTTACCGGTATATTCAATCGCAAGCGGTCTTGACTATCCGGGTGTAGGCCCTGAGCATGCATATCTGCGTGATGCTAAGCGTGTTAATTATGTGACTATTTCGGATGAAGAAGCAATGGAAGCATTTTTCCTCTTAAGCAGATATGAGGGAATTATACCTGCAATTGAAAGTGCGCATGCTGTTGCTTATGCAATCAAATATGCAAAGGAAAATAAAACAGGCTCAATCCTTGCATGTCTTTCAGGACGAGGCGACAAGGATATTGACTATGTTTATGAAAACTATGGCTGTGGTGAACAGTTTAAACTTGATTATGAAGTATAAAAAAAGCGTACTAAACAGTACGCTTTTTTTATGGGAAAACCGAATGTTTTGGATGCTGTAAATAAAAATAAGCTTTGCGAAAGCAAAGCAACCTCACTTCTTCCTTATTCACTACTACATATTACTTTACGAAAATCGACAAGCCATTTTATGGAATAGTGAATAGGTAATAAATAAAATCGACAAGATTCTTTTGAACCTTGTCGATTTTTGGAGGAAGGGATGGGATTCGAACCCACGGATGCTTTCACATCACAGCATTTCCAATGCTGCGCCTTCAACCTCTCGGCCACCCCTCCGAACACTTTAAATAGCATACCACAAAATATACTAAAAGTCAAGTATTTTTTGATTAAATGGCACATTTTGGAGAAATGTATATATGGTGTGCGAAGTATTTACTTACAAATCAACTCATTTGAAGCAAAACGAGAAATGTATCTTAAATGTTTGTTCTTTTCTATTAAAAACCTCCCAAACTGATTTCAGATTGGGAGGTTTTTATTGTTATTAATTGCTTTTGCGTATTCTAAAAGCTCTTTCCGGGAAGAAACACCTAATTTTCCGTATATATTTCTGTTATGGTACTTTAGTGTGCTTTCAGCAATGCCTTTTTCTGTTAAGACCTCTTTCGTTGACATTCCGGCAACATAGCAATCGTATATTGCCTTTTCCGAAGCCGTCAGAGTTGGAATGTTTTCAGCAAAAAATTTGCAGTATTCTATAAATTCCTGTGAAGTCTTTTTTGTGGCCTTGGTTGATACAGAGGGGGTTGCGATTTTTTTCTGAAGTGAGGCAATGAGAACCTCCTGATGCTGTATCATAAGATAAACACTAATCAGAAATAATTCGGTTATTATATAGGATACTGATAAAAATTCAAAATCAATTTTAACAAGTTGCTCCAAAAGCCAAACCAAAATATTAACAAAAACCGATACAATCAGAATAATTGCGTGTGCGGTTGATTCTATTTTCTTTTTCAAAATAGCGTGAATAATTGCACCGACCATAACCGCAAAATAGCCAAGCAGGTAGAACAGATAAATGCAGTGCCATGAACCGTATTCTTTATTTAGTGCAGAAACGCCGTTTATATGCTCAAGTGTAACCGATTTATAATATATATCCAAATATCCTGGGGAAGCGGCAATTAAAAACACTGCTATTGAAATACCGATAAGAAGTCCGGGCAACCATTTTTTGTAGCTTAATTTAGACACATTCATAATTGTCATTATCATAGAAAGCGGAAGAAAAACCGAACCGAGATATGAAACTCTGTTTGCCCATAAAGCGTTACTTAGCGTATCTGATATAGACAAAGAGAAATATCCGGCATTAACAACAAACACCGATACAAATAAAACAATAAACCATACATCTTTCTTTTTTATGGAAAGAAAATATCCTAAAAGCATAACCAAAGAAAGAACTGTTGTTGCTAAATATATAATTGACATGCTTGTGGTTTTATCGCCAATCGGATTACAACCTGATAAAAATAATATAAAAAACAGGCACATAATAATTGATATTAAAGATTTGTTTCTCATATATGTAATCTCCAGTACAATTTTTGCGTTTTATAGCTATCCTATACCCCAATCCCATACTTTTTCCCATACTTTTTTCAAAAAAACGTCATTTCCCATACTAAACCTTTTCAAAAGTATGGGGACTTTTTTGGTGATATGTATTAAAATGTGAATATAAGATGAATAAAAATATATTTAATATATCTAAAATCATATTAATTATTATAACACATTTAATTAAGGCAGTCAATAGGTATGAGCTGTTGACGAAGGAAAAGAAAACAGCTGACTGCAGAATTATGTCGGTTGATGTTTGCATGGGGATTAGGTAATAGTTTGCTCCAAGTGCGCAGTATTCACAAAAGTGAATTTAGAGAAAACTATTATATAAGTTAATGATTAAATTTACATGTTTTTGAAAAGGAGGCAGACTTTATGGACACAATTAACAGCTACCAATGTCCATGCTGTGGAGCACCGCTTATTTTTGTCAACGAAGAATTGCATTGTGAATCCTGTGATAATACATTTCCTGTAGAAACAATGCAGCAAATGCGTGAAGGAATGGAACAGGCGGGTGGTAATTCAAAATACGACTGGGAACACTACGAGCCAAGAAGCTATGAGGACACAAGCGAAATTAACCTTGCAAATTATTCTTGTCCGTCTTGTGGTGCGGAAATTTCGGGCGATGATACATTGGGTTCAACGGTTTGTCCGTACTGTGGTCAGTCAACTATCGTTAAAGGACAGTTTGAAGGAACATTAAGACCTGACTACATCATTCCCTTTAAGGTTGATAAGAAAGCTGCTATGGCGGCGTTTGAGAATGATTTTAAAAACGCACCGTTCTTGCCTGATGAATTTAAAAATAAAAAGAAAATTGAGGAAATGGCAGGTGTTTATGTTCCGTTCTGGATGTTTGACTGCGATTGTGATGCTGCTATTACATACAATGCGGAGAGGGTTACAAGGTGGAGTGATTCCAACTACGACTACACCAAGACGGATTACTATAAATTGTTCAGAATGGGTAGTGTTGGCTTTGCCAATATTCCGGTTGACGGTTCTAAAAAAGCAGATGACGCTTATATGGAAGCGGTTGAGCCGTATAATTATACCGAAGCTGTGGATTTTAACGGTGCATACCTTTCGGGCTATCTTGCAGATAAATATGATGTATCGGTAGAAGAAAGCATAGAACGTGCAAATGAAAGAGTAAAAAATTCAACCATTACAGCTTTTAACGATACGACGAATAATTATGTGGGGGTTTATCCTGAACATACAAAAGTTAATTTTTCAAACGGTAAGGTAAGATACTCGCTTCTGCCTGTATGGATGCTTAATATTAAATACCTTGATAAATATTATCAGTTTGCAATTAACGGTCAAACGGGAAAGGTTGTTGGTGAATATCCTGTAGATAACAGTAAAAAGTGGAAGTATTTCGGCAAGATTGCGGGTATTGCCTATGTAATAGCTGTTGCCGTTGGCTGGATGCTTCTGCATTAGGGGGGTGAACGGGATATGAAAAAAGTATTTTCCGGTATTTTGCTCTTGTTGGTCATGTTTTCGCATTTTATGCCGGTTTATGCGGCATTTGAAAATCCGTCAATTGTAGACAATGCAGAATACTTGATGAGGTCGGAGCTTACAAAGCTTTCCGAAGACCTTGATAAAGTCAGGGAAAAGTATAATTTTGAAGTGGCTATTTATACGGAAAGTGAAATGACATCGTCTACTTCCGAAGCAAGTGCAGATGATATTTATGATTATAACGGCTACGGTGCAGGCGAAAACGATGACGGTATTATGCTTTATATATGCTCGGGCACTCGTGAATATCACTTTACGACGCATGGCAAGGGACTTGAGTATTTTAATTCAAACGGATTGAAATATCTGGAAAGCAAAGTTGTGCCGCATCTTTCAGGAAATAATTATTATGCGGCATTTGAGGCTTATATTGAAACAACAGAAGAGCTTCTTGCGATGGCAGAAGGCGGAAATCCATATAATGAAAATCAATATAGTACAAAATATCTGATAGGGGTTATTATTACATGTCTTATTGCACCTCTTCTGATAGCTTACTGGATGATGCAAAGAAAGCTCAAAAAAATGAAAACAGCTGTAAGCAATGATTTTGCGGCAAATTACATAAAACCCGGAAGCATGAGAATTGATGCTTCAAGAGATTTGTTTCTGTATTCAAGAATTATGAAAACAGAAAAAGCCAAGTCAAATTCAGGTACACATACTTCATCGTCCGGCAGAACTCATGGCGGACGAGGAGGAAGTTTTTAAGTGAAATTTTTATAACTAAGAAAAGAGGTAAATAAAAATGAAAAAAGCATTATCAATTATCCTTGCACTTACAATAATTTTGTCAATGACAACATTTGTAGGGGCAGCCGAAAATCCCTTTGTGGATGTTCCTTCGGATGCGTGGTACCACGACGAAGTTGTAAAAGCTGTTGATACCGGAATTATAAACGGAAAGAGTGAAACCGAATTTAAGCCTGATGACCTACTTACATACGCAGAAGCAATCAAGCTTGCGGCTTGTATGAGTCAGGTTTACTTAAATGGTAATGTTACCCTTACATCAGGTACTCCCTGGTATCAGCCTTATGTTGATTACTGCAAAATCAATAACATAATCAAAAAGAATTATGACTATAACGCAAATGCTACAAGAGCAGGATACATCGAAATCTTTGCAAGTGCTCTTCCTGATAGTGCATTTGAAGAAATAAACAATATTCCAAACGGAAGTATTCTTGATGTTAAGTCAGGAGTTACATATGCTCACTATGTGTATAAGATGTATCGTGCAGGAATACTCACCGGCGTTGATGCTCTTCATAACTGCAAACCTGATGACAACATCAAAAGAAGCGAGGTTGCTGCAATTATTTCCCGTATGATGGATGAAAGTAACAGAGTAAAGTTTGATATATCTGATCCCGACAGTAATAAAAACACAGAGGATGACAACGATAAAGAAATAATAAACAAAACCGAAGAAAACGAAGACAAAGATAAAGATGAAGATGCTGAAAAGGATAATACCAAGCAGAACACCGAAGAAAAAGAAGATGAACCGATAAATATAGCTCCTGAAGATCCTCAGATTGGGGTTCAGGATCCTACTCAGTCGGTTGATCCCGGTGTTTCTGTCACACCAACCAAACCTTTTGACGGCGGAAGTCAGGAGTACATTCTGGACACACCTCTTACCATCCACAAACAGCCTGAAGGTTCAGAGGCGGAAGAATATGGCACAAAATATGAGCTTGAGGTTCAGGTATTTGGCGGCAAAGCTCCGTACACATATGAATGGCAGTACAAAGTTCGCAGAGATGCAGTAACAATCAAAAACGGAGATTATGCAAAGGATGCTGAAAGTGCTGCACTTGTTCTTTCAGTTGAAAAAGAAAACACTCTTCTCGGTCAGGG
>JAXJRQ010000190.1:0-9768 GCA_036310525.1 Clostridia bacterium | reverse complement strand
GCTTTCAAATATTCCATATTTACTCCTTAAACCGTAACAGTTACCGCATGTGCTATTGCAGGAATTGTTTCGCCCTGATTTATAATCTGCGGATTCATAAGTGCGCCTGTCGCCATCAAAAGGATACGTTTGTATTTTTTTGCACGCAATTCATTCATAATATGTCCGCAAAATACACTTCCGCAACAGCCGCAACCGCTTCCGCCTGCATGAACATCCTGCTTTTTAATATCAAATATCATTTTTCCGCAGTCATTATGTCTGCCTTTTATATTATATCCCTCTTTTATTATTAATTCTTCCAGAATATTGCTTCCTACAATTCCAAGGTCACCCGTAAGTATCAGGTCGTAATCTTTGGGAGTAAAGCCGGTATCCGAAAAATGCATTGCAAGCGTATCAATTGCCGCCGGTGCCATTGCCGCCCCCATATTTGTCATATCATTTATTCCCATATCAACAATTTTTCCGGTTGTGATATGAGTTATCTTAGGTCCATCACCGGTTTTTGCAAGAATTGCGCATCCCGAACCCGTGACCGTCCATTGTGCAGTAGGTGTACGCTGACCTCCATATTCAAGCGGATACCTGAACTGTTTTTCTGCACTGCAAAAATGACTTGACGTTAAACACATCACATAATCAGCATAATCACCGCCTATAAGCATACTTCCCACCGAAATACTCTCGGACATAGTTGAACACGCACCATAAAGTCCCAGAAACGGAATTTGCATATCACGCATACCATAATGAGCACCAATACACTGATTAAGCAAATCACCCGCAAGTGCATAATTTATTTTATCAGGTGAAAGCTGTGCCTTTTTTAATGCAATCAGCGCCGCTTCATGCTGAAGCTTACTTTCTGCCTTTTCCCAGCTTGCTTCGCCGAAAGTGTCATCATCAAGTATTAAATCAAAGCTTTCCGCCAATGGTCCATGCCCTTCTTTTTCACCCACAATAGCGGCTGATGATATAATTATTGGTGGATTTTCAAAAGTTATTGTTTGTTTTCCGAGTCGTCTGTTCACTTTATTCCCTCCTGTTTTCCTTATTTTTATTGTGTACAGACGATAAAAAAATATTCAAAAAATGCCTTGTTATAACAAGGCATTTTTTTGAAATCATTTATTTTTCCAACCCAGGTTTTCAAGCCATATATCAAGTGCTTTAGTCCACTGACATACCTGAACATCATCCTCTGCCAGTCCCATGCCGTGCGGACCTTGCGGGAACACATGCAGTTCAAACTGAATATTATGTGCCGCAAGTGCATTTGCATACATCAGAGAATTTTCAACAGGTACTACAGCATCATTTGAAGTATGCCACAAAAACGCAGGCGGAGTATCGTCAGTTATCTGTTTATATAACGACATATATTCCAAATCCGCATATTTAGGACGTGCTCCAAGAAGATTACACTTTGAACCATCATGTCTGTAATTAAGCATATCAATTACAGGATAGCATAAAATCGAAGCGTTCGGTCTTGCTGATTCGTTGTCAATCGCATCCGTAGGTGCATAAACATCCTTATCATAATGAACAGAAACAGAACCCGCAAGATGTCCTCCCGCACTAAATCCCATTACAGCAATCTTATCCTTATTAATCTTATAATCTTTTGCATGCGCTCTTACATATCTGACAGCACGCATAGCATCTGAAAGCGGTGAAGGATTTGAATACGGATATACTCTGTACTGTACAACAAATGCCGTTATTCCATATGAATTAAGCATTTTTGCAACAGGCTCACCCTCATGCTCGGCACGATTGCAATATCCGCCGCCCGGAAATATTATTACTGCTCCGTCACCTTCTGCCGGATAAGCTTCAATTGTCGGTGTAAAATCTACCTTTGAATCGGCATAAGGCATTGCCTTTTCCCATAAATTCATGTTGCTTCCCCCTATTTATTAATCTGAGTATTAATAGCTTCAATTACCTGATTTACAATACTTCTGCTTACAGTAAATTGAGCTGTGCCATTCTTTACAATCGCACATTCAAGGTCACTGATTGTCTTAAATTCAATTGTGTTATCAGGCTTTCCGTTATATCCTTTGTAGTAAATAGATAATACAGTTTCGCCTAAATTCTGACCATTGTAAATTCCGTCTGCCAGAACCCCTATAAGCTGTTGATAGAATTTCTTTGCATCATCAGGGTCTATATCATTGCCATTAATTTTAAACGACAAATCGCCATCTTCGTTAATGTGAAGAATATCCAGAGTTGCTGATGTTTCTCCGTATTTCATTTCAACCTTTTCGACATCTGCTATATTAAATATCGACTGTAATTTTGAAACCATATTCAGAACCGTAGTGTTGATAAATTCAAGCGAAGCTGCCGGTACAGAATACGCCTTACCTTCATACTGAACAAAATACTTACCCTCAACCATTTTACCAACAACAATAGTTTCTGTGTATTCCTCTTTATATTCCTGTTTATCGGCATCATACGGTCTGAAATTCAGCGTCAATTCCGCTGCAGGCTTATCAAACCCGAAGTCTCCCGATTGTATCGGTTGTGACAGTTTGATTTCGCCAAGCTTTGCAAATATTGTATTGGTGATATAATCTGCATTTGCTTCAGCCTGTATAGGACTTGTCATTTTCCATGCAGTGTAATATCCGCCCGTATTATCTACATCATTTATCTCAAATGCAATAGTTGCATCGGGACGTTTAATTGTTATTTTATTGATTGCAGATACGTCATCCACTGAAAAACGCTCAAATTGTGTATAATAGCTTTCAGGCTTTGTGAGAGTTTCAACCTTATACGAGCTTAAAGTATACACTTTATTTTCTGCTTCGTTTTTAGTAAAATATTCACCGTTTACCGGACTTTTTTCACCTATAAGAATGGTTGCAACCGCACCATCATTTTTTGTTATTTTTAATTTTATACCCGGATTATCAAGTCCGTATTCTGATAAATCTTTTGCATTTTCAGTAATAAGCTTAATAGTTGTCAAATTTATCGCCGCTTCCGCAAAACTTCTTGATTTTGAAGAATCAATATCACCAAGCGCAAGTGCATTTATAAGCCAATTACCCTCATTATCTTTTACTGCTGTAATATTTCCGTCGTTTTTGACAACCTCGACAGCTTTTACATTGTCCACCGGCTCACTGAAAATAGTATATGTTGTATAATCTGATACCGGTGTGGGTGTAGTGGCATTTCCCTGATTATCAGAAGGCATCATCAACAGTGCAGTACCACCGATTAACAGTAAAAGAACCACAACCCCCAAAATTATTTTAACAGTATTTTTCTTCATTACATGTGTCTCCTCTTAAACCATACCACAATACCTGATACAAGTACAATAATCGGTATAAGAATTGCAAGAATAATACCTATAATTACCGCCGCAAGCAAAGTAATTTCAATTGTATCCATATAAAGACTCTTTGCAGATACTGTATAATCATCTGTATTTCCATGCATGAAGCTACAGATATTCATGAAATAATCATAGTTTGCAAATCCGTAGTTTGCCGCCAGAACATCGCTTGTAACATTCAAAAGCATTGATGTTCCCGACACATATATTGATGATTTATTCTGCGAATTTGACGCAAGTATACCTATATTGAATACACCTGTTTCGTCTGTATCCTGTTTTTCAAGATTTTCATAATTCGATGTAGCATATGCCGAAGATGTAGTTGTCAACAACGGCTTTACGGTAATATTATTACCTGCATCAAACAGCTTGGTAAGTGTCTTTGCATATGGGAAATATGCAATTGTACGTTTATTTTCAATAATTGTATTTGTAATATCATCCTCTGCAATTTCAGAAACAATCAATCCATTTCCGCCGCCGATTGCAATTGTATTGGATTTTCCCTGTTCAACAGCCACATTATCATTTACCTGAATACCCCACTTTTTGAGATAATCATACAGGTTTGTAAGCCCTTCACTTACTGCGGCATCAAAATAGAACTGTGCATGACCGCCTTTTGCAAAATACGCATCAAGCTTTGCTGTTTCAGGAACAGAAAAATCAGTCGCAGGCGATACAATAAGCAATAATGACGCATCTTCAGGAATTTCTTCTGTTGTAAGATTCAAATCCTTTACAGTATAGCTTTCATCTTCAAGGAATTCTTTTATTCCTGTCTGCGCCATTTCATTATGACCGTTTACAATATATGCATTTACGGGAGCTGTACTTGAAATATATTTGAGCGCAGAGGTAATTCTCCCCTCAACATTTATTGATGTTGCGCTTCCCTGTGAGCTTACGTTATAAAGGTCGGTAATTGTATATGTTTTGAACTTTTCACCGCCATCAACAATAACGTACACACTTCCCAAATCTTCATCATCCGTAACATATTTTTTTCCGAATGTCGGATTTGTTGCAGGGTCAATATTGGTAATTTTTATATTTGAATTTTCGACAGCATAATTAGACAACACTGTTTTTACTGCATTATCCTCGTCTGATTCAGGTGCCATTATAAATATTTCTGTCGGCTGGTTATAGCTCTTTAAATATTCCTTTGTCGAGTCGGATATTGAATATATCTGATTCGGGGTCATGTCCAGCTTAATCGGGAATTTACCTGTAAGCACTGTTACAAACACATTCACCGCAATTACAATTGCTATTACTATAACCACCATCAAGGAGGAATTAATTTTATATTTTCTATTCATTTTAATACCTCCTTACTTATATCTGCGCTTATCAAACACTGTCACTGTAAAGAACAGAAACAGTCCTATAAGACTCAAATAATACACAACCGATTCCAAATCAAGTATACCCTGAGTAAAGCTTGAGAAGCGTTGCACAGGTGATAACCACAACAAAACTGTCGAAAGTGCTGCATTTGAAACATACGATGCAGCATTACCCAAGAACAGAGTAATGATAAGTACACCATAGGTAGATATAGCCGCAACAATCTGACTTTCTGTAAGCGAGGACATAAATCCGCCGATTGCAATAATAACCGAACAAAGAAGTATAAATCCCACATAACAGCTGATTGTTTCAGCAAACGGCAGTGTTCCGAAGAAGTTAATAACCACAGGATAAAACAAAGTCACAAGCACTGCAGTTAAAAATACGCATACAGCCGCAAAATACTTACCAAGAACTATTGACCAGATTGAAACAGGCGCTGTTAACAAAAGCTGATCTGTTTTGAGTTTCTTATCCTCCGAAAACATTCTCATTGTCAGAATTGGCAGTAAAAACAAAGCCCATGTATTTATATTCTGAAAGAATGAAGTCATCGAAGCAGCAGTAGAAGCAAGGTTTGCAAAGAAAAACATTACTCCGGTCAGAAGAAGGAATATTGTCAAAAAGACGTATCCCAGCATTGAATTAAAATAGGAATCAAGCTCCCTGTTGAATATCGCTTTCATCGTTCTCCCCCTCTTCTGCAATTATTTCCGAAGCAGCGTCGTCTGCTGCCTCCTCAACTATATCATCTGCACTTACATCATCAGCCGTTACCTGAAGGAATATATCTTCAAGTGAGTCTTCAACCTTTTTCTGCATCACAATAGGCATTGCATTTTCAGCAAATGCAAAGAATAATTTCTTGTTAAACTCGTTATCGATTTCTATTGATGTTTCAATAATGAAATCATATGAATTTTCGTCAGCTTGTCCCGAAGCAGTAACTTCAACAACGCCTTCAAGACCTCTTAAAACATTCTCGATTGCGTCTTCTGCACCCGAAACTCTTATCATAAGCTTATTATTTCTTCCAAAACGTTCCGAAAGATGCTGTGGCGTATCTTCTGCAACAAGCTTACCGTTATTTATAATTATCACACGCTCACAAACCGCACTGATTTCTGACAAAATATGCGAGCTTAAAATTACTGTTCTCTTTTCGCCCAGACTCTTTATCAGATTTCTGATTTCAATTATCTGTTTCGGGTCAAGACCAACAGTAGGCTCGTCAAGAATAAGCACCTGCGGATTTCCTATAAGTGCACTTGCAAGACCTACACGCTGTTTATATCCCTTTGACAGATTGCCTATTCTTCTTTTGGCAACACCGTCTATTCCCACTTCATTAATTATATTATGTATATGTTCTTTTTTATTTTCTGTTTTTACTTTTTTCAATTCATATACAAAATCAAGATAATCGTATACAAGCATATCCGGATAAAGCGGAGGTAATTCCGGAAGATAGCCTATACGCTTTTTAACTTCAATAGGATTCTCCAGAATATTATATCCGTCCACCTCAACACTACCTGATGTACTTGAAATATATCCCGTAATTATATTCATTGTTGTGGATTTACCCGCACCGTTAGGTCCGAGAAAACCAAGAATTTCACCATCGCCCACAGTAAAACTTACATCATCAAGAGCAAGCTTTTTACCGTATGCTTTGGTAAGATTAGAAATTTTAATCACAATACTCCCTCCAATATGATAAATATATAAAATTATACAATATCAATATTAACTATCTGTTAACTGAATGTTAATTTTCTTCCGAAATCGTTGCAATTGCAAGTTCATCCATCTGAGTCTTGTCTATGTTTCCGGGAGCCCCTGACATAAGCTCAGAAGCATTCTGAACCTTCGGGAATGCAGTTACATCTCTCAAGCTGTCAGCGCCGCACATAAGCATTGCAAGTCTGTCAAGACCTATTCCCATCCCACCGTGAGGTGCCGCACCGTATTTGTACGCTTCAACAAGGAAGCCGAATTTTGCATCAATTTCTTCCTGAGTGAGTCCAAGTGATTCAAACATCTTCTGCTGTAACTCATAATCATTTATTCTTATCGAACCGCTCGAAAGCTCTATACCGTTAAGAACAAGGTCGTATGCTTTTGCAATAACCTTTTCGGGGTTTGTGTCAAGATACTGTATGCAATCGTCCATAGGCATTGTGAACGGATGATGCATAGCAACCCATGTGTTGTTGTCTTCATCATATTCAAAGAACGGGAACTCGGTAATCCACAGGAAGTTCCAGCCTTCGGGAATAATATCAAGCTGTTTTGCAACCTTTAGTCTCAATGCACCAAGTGTCGGAAGAACAACCTTGTCTTTATCTGCAACAATAAACACAACGTCACCTTTTTGTGCGCCAAGAGTGTCAAGAATATTCTTAACCTCGTCCTCTGTCATAAATTTCTTAAAGCTTGCATTGGGTTCATCCTCAGTCCATCTCACATACGCAAGACCGTGTGCACCTATTCCTTTTACATACTCGGTAAGCTTATCAATTTCCTTACGTGTAAGCACCGTTGCGGCATCCTTTGCAACAATTGCACGAACTGAACCGCCGTTTTCAATTGCTGATGTAAATACGCCAAATCCGCAATCCTTAACCAAGTCCGAAATATTCGTAATTTCCATACCAAATCTCGTATCAGGCTTATCAGAACCGTATCTGTCCATTGCTTCACGATAAGTAAGTCTCGGAAGCGGAGTAGGAATGTCAACATTCATTACATCCTTAAACAGACGCTTGATAAAGCCTTCACCGATTTCAAGCACATCCTCAACGTCAACAAATGACATTTCCATATCTATCTGCGTAAATTCAGGCTGTCTGTCTGCTCTCAAATCTTCGTCACGGAAACAACGTGCAAGCTGAATGTATCTGTCATAACCCGCAATCATAAGAAGCTGCTTATAAATCTGCGGCGACTGCGGAAGTGCATAGAATTTGCCATGATGAATTCTTGACGGAACAACATAGTCACGTGCACCTTCAGGAGTTGACTTCATCATCATCGGTGTTTCGATTTCAATAAATCCGTTTTCGTAGAAATAATCACGTGCTGTCTTGGCAATTTTACCTCTCTTTATAAGATTCTGCTGTAAAACAGAACGTCTTAAATCAAGGTATCTGTACTTAAGTCTCAACTCTTCATTTACGTTCGTTTCATCTGTAATTTCAAACGGCGGAGTCTGGGCCTTTGCAAGAATTCTCAAATCGTCAACATAAATTTCGATATTACCTGTAGGAATATCCGGATTTTTACTTTCTCTTTCACGAACTACACCCTTTGCCATAAGCGCAAATTCACTTCGGCAAGTCTTCGCTTTTTCAAAAAGCGCTCTGTCGGTACTGTCATCAAATGCAAGCTGAACGATACCTGTTCTGTCTCTTAAATCAATAAATATAAGATTACCCAAATCTCTTATTTTCTGAACGTATCCGCCAACAACAGCAACGTTTCCTATTCCATCTGTTTCACCACAATAATTGGTACGCTTCAAACCTTTCATTGTATCCATTTATTTACCCTCCATAAAGAAATTAACTAAATTCTCAAGCACAACCTCAGTCTGTGTGCCATCCTTCATGTTTTTAATAACACCTTTACCCGATGCGATTTCATCCTCACCAAGCACCAGTGAATATTTACACCCGAGCTTATCCGCATATTTCATCTGCGCCCTTAAGCCTCTGCCTGTATGGTCTGTTTCTGCCTTTATTCCGTTTTGTCTTAATGTATAAACAAGCTTCTGCACATACACCGAAGCAGCATCACCCAAAGGTGCAACATACACATCAAGAGTATCAGGCAACGGAATTTCTACACCCGTTTCTTCAAGTCTTAATAAAAGTCTTTCTATTCCAAGACCAAATCCGATACCCGGAGTAGGCTGACCGCCAAGCTCCTCAACAAGACCGTCATATCTTCCACCGCCGCATACGGTAAAGTCACCGCTTATGATTTCAAAAACAGTTTTTGAATAATAGTCAAGACCACGAACTATACCCGAATCAATCTTATAGTCTACACCCATGTTATCAAGACATGCCTTTAATTTTTCAAAATGCTCTCTGCAATCATCACAGATATAGTCAATAAGAACAGGCGCATCCTTGCCTATTTCCTGACAGATTTCAGATTTACAGTCAAGAATTCTTAATGGATTTCTTTCAAATCTACCCTGACATGTGGTACAAAGCTTGTCCAGATGCGGACGGAAATATTCTCTTAGCTTTTCGTTATATTTTTTTCTGCACTCGGGACAGCCTATGCTGTTGATATTAACCGAAAGCTCTTTCAGTCCCACACGATTTAAAAATGTAAGAGCAACTGAAATTACTTCTGCATCTATTGTGGGTTCTTTTGCACCGAATGCTTCAACACCAAACTGATGAAATTCCCTAAGTCTTCCTTTCTGACTCTTTTCATATCGGAAGCATGGAATATTATAATACATCTTCGCAGGTAAAGCCTCTGCATACAGACTGTTCTGTAAAAAGCTTCTTACAACCGATGCCGTACCCTCAGGACGAAGCGTTATACTTCTGTTTCCCTTGTCAAGAAAAGTATACATCTGCTTTTCCACAACATCAGTCGTGTCGCCCACTCCTCGTTCAAAAAGCTCCGTATGTTCAAATGTCGGAACTCGTGTTTCTTTATAATTAAACTGTGCACATACCTTTGCAAACTCGTTTTCAAGATACTGCCACTTATAGCTTTCCGAAGGAAGTAAATCTTTCGTTCCTCTCGGTGCTGTTGTTATCAACATAAAATCACTCCTGTACATAAATACTCAACTTATATTTTACCGCTTATTGGTGCATTCTGTCAAGTAAAATCGATAAAATTCTGATATTTGTTATCTGTAGTTGTCAAACATATGTTAAATAAACCGTCATGCGGTATCTAACTGATTAACAACTGTACAAAGAGACTGTGGTTAGAGCCTAACCGAAACCATCAAGTGGTAGGAGGAATGAACTAATCCACAGTATCTAAACACAGTATAGCAT
>JAXJRQ010000189.1:0-18666 GCA_036310525.1 Clostridia bacterium | reverse complement strand
GTTATAAATTTATCAAAGATATTTACACAAGTTCAATCACGTACTGTTTCCACAAAACTCACCATTTAGTGAAAGCCGTCAGTTTTGCTGAATGAGTGGGCAATCTTTTTTGACCCCAGCGCAAACAGGCTTCATTGATGAAATACTGTCCCATGCAAAAACCTTAATCATATTATATTCCGTCTCACGCTGCTCTACAAAATAAACAGGATTTTCACCATTATATGTACGTATTTCCGAACATGCAAGAACTCCGTCATTGTAGCATGCAAAAACTATACTACTATTTATAGGAACATTGACGGCAGTTACTGTATACACATCGTACTGAGGTGTAGATGAAAGCAATTCCATATCTATATATACCACTGGTTCCCATTTTGCATATAAAGTTGTTTTAATTCCTGAATAAGGAAAACTTATCGGTTCGCCTGATAATTCAGCATTATCATACCACCCCTGAAATTCATTGTATTCTTTTGTTGTAACAGGGCACTCACTAATTTCTCCTTCAATATTAGAAACCACACTTCCGCCATTAGTAACAAAAGTATATGTCTTAGGTATCACTGTACCAAACTTTATAATTTCTTTGTTAGTAAGACAATCATTATTTCCGCCGATTAATATATTATCCCATTCTTCCTCACTTCCGCTATAATATATATTGGTTACGGCGTCACAATTCTTAAATGCATCAGTCACTACCGTTAAAAGGCCTTTCTCGATGTATATTTCGGATAGATTTTTACAGTTATAAAATGCTGTACTGTATATTGTTTTAACCGAACTCGGAATTTTCACACTTTTAAGACTTTCACATCCGTAAAACGCACAAGAATTTATTTTTGTTATTCCGAGCGGTATCGTCAGATTTTCTAATAATTCGCCATTCAGATATAAATTCCCACCATTGTGTAATGGATAAGATTTTTCATCTATAAATTTAATATTTTGCCAATTATTAATATCATCTATATATATTTCATCCAAACTTGTACAGCCCTCAAATGCCTTTGCTCCAATACCGATTACAGACTTTGGAATATTTATAGACTTTAATTTTCCACATGACATAAATGCTTCGTCCTTAATTTCTGTTAAAGTTCCGGGAATATCTACAGTTACCAAGTTACTACACCCCGAAAAAGCATACATTCCAATACTTATCGTATTTTGCGGAAATTCAACTTTAGTCAAGTTTATACAATTCATAAATAAAGCATTCTCAATTGTCGTCACGCTATCCGGGATTTCTATCTCACCTAAACTGCTGCAATTTTGAAATGCATAACGTCCAATGCGTATTATGCTCTGTGGCAATTCTATCTTTTTCAAGCTCTTGCAGTTGGTAAAAAGGGCACTTGCTATATCGGTCATTTTTTCCGGAACATTTATCTTAGTCAAACCAACGCAACTTCCAAATGCACCGCTCCCCATACTCACTATGCTATCCGGCAATTCTATTTCGGTTAATGCATAGCAACAACAAAAAGCTTCATTACCAACTGCAACTACGCTATCAGCAATATTAACGCTCATTAGATTAATACATTCAAAAAAAGCACATTCTCCAATACTGGTTACTCCATTTTCTATATTAACAGAAAATACGTCTTCACTATATTCAAACCAAGGTGCTCTGTCGGAATATTTATTGTAATTATCCATGTTACCCGTGCCCTTTATCGTCAGCACTCCTCGGCTATCAAATTCCCATCTTAAAGCTTCTCCGCATGTACCGCCAACACCCCAGCCGCCGGTCCCCCAGCCAGAACCACCTCCACCACCGCCGCCGGAATTACCGCCGACAGCTGCTGCTGTAACACCGCTTACAATATCTGAAAATTCGCCTTCGCCTGCTTCATTTATTGCAGCAATTGCAACATAATATGTTGTGCCTGCTGAAAGCGATTCAATCGTCTTTTGTCTTTCATTTGCACCAAGCTCAAGTCTTGTGCTTAAGTTAACTGAACTTGCTCCATATTTTAATACATAACCTGTGATTGAAGTATCTGCAGGTGCTATCCAGTTAACAGTAATCTGATATGAGCCGCCCGTAACTGTAGGTCTGCTCATCTTTGCAGGCTTTGTCAGTGCTTCTTCGATGCCTTCAAATACTCTTGCGTCGTTTTCGTCAACTTCACCGTTACGGTCAAAGTCTGCATATACTTTATATTCGCCGTTATTTTTAATCTTATTGAATTCAGCTTTATCAACACCGTCAACAACTCCGTCTGTATTAACATCCCCCGGAACAAAATCGGTATTTGAAAGCAAAAGTGCTTCTGCAAAAGTCTGACCGCTTACTGTATAGGTCTTATAGCCAGCGGCGCTAATTTTAACAGTATATGTCATTGTATCAAGAAGCTTTGTGTTAAGCTCAAGGATTTTGGCTGTAGCTGTTGAAAGGTCTTCAAAATCCGTTATAAACACAATCGGATTTTCACCCTCACCCGTTATTGAAATGTTAATCGGATTAATTTTATATGTATCGGTATCAAGCTGAATATCCTGAACCTTATTCATTTCAAGCGTAACCTTTGCATTAACTGCATTTGCGCCTGTATCAGCCGCCTGAGCTGTTTCTTCAACGTCATCACCCGCAACAGCCTCAAGTGTTTGCTTATCTGCCGGATAATTCGGTGTAAAGTATGAATCTTCATCTTCAATCAATGTAAGAGTTACTTCATCATCAACATCACCACTGAAAGTGAGGACGCATAATTCTGTTTCAGTATTTTCATTAAGCTGTATTGCCGGCGCGCCATATGCCATGCTGACATAAAGCTGATCGCTTTCTTTTCCCGGAAGCACTCTGAGACTGCTTCTTACATCGTCGGGAGCATCAACCTTTGATTCAAGCGACTTACATACCATATCACCTTCAACAGTAAAACCTATCTGAGCAATATTCATTGTGCCGCTGCCCTTTGCGCTGATTGCGATTTTAGCTTCACCTGCAAGTACTTCACTTTCGGATGTAACATCCTTCATGAATACTTCCACCTCGTTTGCAGCATATGCAGGAACAAACAACCCTGTCACAAAAGCAGCCGCAAGAAGTATAGATGAAATTTTTTTCTTAAAATTGAAATACATATTATCGTCCTCCTTGTGTTTGTTGAAAGTTAAAAATATATATGCATATATTTTCGTAGATTAAACGTTATCCGTTCATCTTGCTCTTAAGGATTTCATACAGATAATCAATCTGCATCTGTGTCACTTTCTTGTCATCCCATACCATGTAGTCAAGAATAACGGATATGTACATGAATATAATCGGAGTAAGATCATCAACGCTCACCTTAATTTCCTTGGCAATGCGCTCAATTGACTGAGCATAAAAATCATCCAGTCCGGCTGACTTCTTTCTCAGACGGTCACCATAAACAGGACTTGTAGCCATCTGATATATAAGTCTTAACTGACGTGCATACTTTCCAAGCTCATCAAGTGACTTTTTAAAAAAGTACTCATGATCATGAATTGTTTCAAAAACGTATTCAAATATCGAATTTACGACCTTCATAAGTCCATACTCCGCTGTACTGATGAATAAATCGTCCTTGTTTTCAAACCAGTAATACACACTTCCCGTAGAAATCCCCGTACCTCTGCACAGGTCACGAACCGATGTATTTTCCAGTCCGTTTTTTACCAGATAATTAAATGATGACTCCAAAAACTCACCTTTGATGTCACGTACATTCTGCTGTTTCTTCATTACCAACCAACTCCCTTTTTAGCAGAAATATAATACTTGCTGAACATGCGTTACAACGCTGTTCTAAAAAAACGGCAGACAACATCTTATTTGAAAAATCCCATGTGTCACAGCCGTTACAAACGGATTTCCGAGTCTACCCGAGAGTACACCCCAACCCAATTATAAAAATTATAACATGTTATATATGTTTTGTCAATACTTTGAACAGATATTTATGCTGATTTCAGGCAAAATTCCACTTACTTATACACAAATATGGCAAAAAAATGACCACTTTATTTAAATACCTTTTCCGTGCTTGACTCACATTTGTGTCTATGCTACAATAACAGCATACAAAATCTGCATAAAATACAGACAAATACATTAAAGAAAAGGAATGATTTTTATGAATTTCAGACCGGCATCGGTACCCCTTGTTACAGTAGACCCGTTTTTCAGCATATGGTCATGTAACGATAAGCTTTACGAAGGTGTAACTCGTCACTGGACAGGCAGACCAAATCCCATGAGCGCAGGCGTTATTGTGGATGGAAGAATACAAATGCTGATGGGTGAGATTAACCACGACAGTAACAGAAAAAGAAACCGTTATCAGAGATATGTGGAACAAAAAGAGGTTATCGTAACCCCGACAAGAACCACTTATCTTTTTGAAAATGATATTTTAAGTGTGACTCTGGTATTTACCACTCCGCTTTTGCTTGATAATCTTAAAATCATGTCAAGACCCGTATCATATGTAGAATACGATATTAAGGTTGTTGACGGAAAGGAGCACGAAATTTCTTTCTGGTTTGACATATCGGGAGAATGCAGTATTGACGAATATTACCCCGAAGTAACGCTTGGCAAAGGCAAAAATTCCGTTTACTGCGGAAACAGCAATCAGAAGGTTCTTTCCTACAGCGGTGACAATGTGTGCATCAACTGGGGATATTTACATCTTGCAGACAGAGACGCAAAAATCATAGACGGACGCACAAAGAATGAGCTTAACTGGTGCAGACTGCCCCGTGAGCTTGAAGACGAAAAGTGCATTATGTTTGAAAAATATCCGTATCTGAGTGTTAAAAAGGATGAACCGCATGGAGTTGTTGTGGTTGCATACGACGATGTGAAATCAATCGAATATTTCGGCGACCGTCTTGACGGATATTACCGCAAATTCTATTCATCATTTGACGAAATGCTTGAATGTGCAATGAACGATTATGACGAAGTAAAGGCTTTATGCGAAGCATTTGACAAAAAGCTGATGGATGAAGCTTCAAAAATCAGTCTGAAGTATGAAAAGCTTACATCTGCAGCATACAGACAGGCAATTGCCGCACACAAGCTTGTTGAGGACAGGGACGGAAATCTTATATTCCTTTCAAAGGAATGTGACAGTAACGGATGTATCGGCACACTTGACGTTACATATCCTTCAATCCCGCTGTTTTTGAAGTTTAACCCCGAATTTGTGCTTGGTATGTTAAGACCGATAATCAAATACGCACAGTCAGATATGTGGGAGAAAGACTGGGATTTTGCACCGCATGATGTTGGTCAGTATCCGCTCGCAAACGGTCAGGTTTACGGCATGAACAAAGAAACCAAGGAAGAACGTCATTCAATGCAGATGCCGGTTGAAGAATGCGGAAACATGCTTCTTTGCGTTGCGGCAGCAATGCATTACGGAAGTGACTCTGCATTTGCGCAACAGAATGAAGAAATACTCACAAAATGGACAGATTATCTTATCCGTGAAGGTTACGATCCGGGAAATCAGCTTTGCACGGATGACTTTGCAGGTCATCTTGCTCATAACTGTAACCTTTCTCTTAAGGCAATCCTCGGTATTGCCGCATACGGTAAAATTTACAACAAGCCGGAATACATCGAAAAAGCAGCAGTTCTTGCAAAGAACTGGCAGAAGGATGCAAAAAACAGCACCGCTACAAGACTTGCTTTCGATGTGGAGGATTCGTGGAGCTTAAAATATAATATTGTATGGGATAAGCTTCTCAATATAAATATTTTTGATGAAAAGGTTTTTGCAGACGAAGTGGCTCTTTACAAGACAAAAATGAACCCGTACGGTATTCCGCTTGATTGCCGTGATGATTACACAAAGGTTGACTGGCTTGTATGGACAACTGTTATGACCAATGACAAGGAATATGCCGAATCAGTATTTGATTCAATAATCAACTACGCAAACAGCACTCCCGACAGAGCACCCATGACAGACTGGTACTACACAAGTATACCCCGTATTAGAGCTTTTCAGAACAGAACAGTTGTCGGCGGTATATTCATTAATCTGCTTTAATCGAAAAAAATCACCAAAAACGAAAAATTCGCTACAAACTGTTACTTGACAGATGTCCGTTTATTTAATATAATATACTTGATAAATTTGGGATTTTTAAAAATTAAATTTCTCAAAAGTAATTTTGAAAGGAAAAATATTATGAACGAGAAGCAATGGGCAAAAGAAGTCTGGGAAAAGCTTGACAAAAAGCTTTCAAGAACAGCAGTTTCATCATATGATAAAATACCATATACAACCGTAGACGGTGTACATGACAACAGATTTGAAAATGAACCCTGTTGGTGGACAAACGGTTTCTGGCCTGCATTAATGGTATTGATGTATGCAGGAACAAAAAAGGAGCAGTATTTAAAAACAGCACGTCACGGCATGGACATTCTCGATAAAGCTCTTATGAATTTTGACGGACTCCATCATGACGTCGGATTTATGTGGAATATTTCTTCGGGAACAGATTATCAGATTACAGGTGATTTGACCGAAAGAAACAGATTCCTCATTGCCGCTAACCATCTTATGGGAAGATACAACAGTAACGGCGAATACATAGTTGCATGGAACGGCGAGCAAAACAAAGGCTGGGCAATCATCGACTGTATGATGAATATTCCCCTGCTCTACCGTGCAAGCATTGAGCTTAAGGATGACCGTTATGCAATGATTGCACGTAATCACGCAAACAAAACAATGAAATACCACGTTCGTGAAGACGGTTCATGTAATCATATCAACGAATACAACCCTCTGACAGGTGAATTTATATGCGACCACGGCGGTCAGGGTTATGCTGACGGTACATCATGGTCAAGAGGTCAGTCATGGGCAATTTACGGCTATGCTCTTTCATACCGTTATACAAAGGATGAAGCATATCTCGCAACCGCAAAGAAGGTAGCAAATTACTTTATTGCAAATGTACAGGCTACAGACTGGACTGCATTATGTGACTTCAGACAGCCTGAGGATTCAGGTCTTATTGACACAACGGCAAATGCCATTGCCGCATGCGGTATGCTTGAAATCGCAGAGCATGTACCCGAAAACGAAAAGAAAATGTACCACGATGCAGCTGTGAAGCTTCTTGCAAAGGCAGAAGAAAAATACTGCGACTGGTCGGATGAAGAGGATTCAATTCTCCAGATGGGTACCGAAGCACATAACTTTGGCGGAAAGCACATCCCCATCATCTACGGCGATTACTTCTTTGCAGAAGGAATTTACCGTCTTATGGGATATGACGCAAACATTTTATGGTAATATAAATATCCGAAAAAGCAACGGTTTCCGTTGCTTTTTCTGCTGGGAGGCAAAAAATGAACTTTGAAAAGCTTTGTAAAAATTTAGAGGATAAAGGCTATAAGGTGAGCTGTTTTGATACAAAAGAAACCGCCGCTGATTATATTAATTCGCAAATAAACGAAACAACCGTAGGCATTGGCGGCTCAATGACCGTTCTGGAAATGGGATTGTATGAACAGCTTTCGCTGCACAACAGTGTAAACTGGCACTGGAAGCTCTCCGAAAATGAAACAGCACCCGAAATAATAAAAAAAGCACGTACATCGGAAATTTATATTTCATCGGTAAACGGTATATCGGAAGATGGTGAAATAATCAACATTGACGGAAACTGCAATCGTGTTGCGGAAATTTTTTACGGACACAAAAAAGTATATCTTATTGTGGGTAAAAACAAGGTTGCAAAAGACTTTAATGCAGCACTTTTCCGTGCAAGAAACACCGCCGCACCGCTTAATGCCAAGCGTTTAGGCGCACAGACACCGTGTGCAAAAAACGGCGACAAATGCTATGATTGTAAATCCAGTGGCAGAATTTGCCGCGGCTTGTCCATTCTGTGGAATAAACCGTCCACATGTGACTTTGAAATCATTCTAATAGACGAAAATCTCGGTTATTAACAGAAAAATAGCATATTTTTTCAAAAAATTTCAAAATTTCGCAAAAAAATATGGAAAATTTTAATGTTGATATTGATTTTAAGAGCAATTTATAATATAATAGTTCTGTGTGTTTATGAATAAACACGTTATATTGATAAATTAATCTGCAAGGAGTGGATATTTTGGCATCAGATACTTACGAAAGTCCTCTAAACTCCCGATACGCATCAAAGGAAATGCAGTATCTTTTCTCACCCGACAAGAAATTTTCTACATGGCGTAAGCTGTGGATTGCTCTTGCCGAAAGCGAAAAGGAGCTCGGACTTGATATAACAGATAAACAGATTTCGCAGATGAAAGAGCATATCTACGATATAAACTACGATGTAGCACGTGAACGTGAAAAAAAGGTGCGCCACGATGTTATGTCACATGTATATGCTTTTGGTGAGCAGTGTCCCGACGCAAAGCCTATCATTCACCTCGGTGCTACAAGCTGTTATGTGGGCGATAATACGGACATCATTATCATGACCGAAGCAATGACGCTTATTAAAAATAAGCTTATCTCTCTTATTGGTCATCTGGCAAAATTCGCAAAGGAATACAGAGATTTGCCGACTCTTGCATTTACTCATTTTCAGCCGGCACAGCCGACAACCGTAGGTAAGCGTGCAACATTATGGATGCAGGATTTACTGATGGACCTTGAGGATGTCGAATTTCAGCTTTCAAGGGCAAAGCTTTTAGGCTGCAAGGGTACAACCGGCACGCAGGCAAGCTTCATGGAGCTGTTTGACGGTGATCACGAAAAATGCAAGGCTCTTGATGACAAAATCGCCCAAAAAATGGGCTTTAATTCATCCTTTGCAGTAAGCGGTCAGACATATCCGAGAAAGCTTGATTCTCAGATGCTTAATGTCTTAAGCGGTATCGCACAGAGCGCATATAAGTTCTCCAACGATATACGTCTTTTACAGCATCTTAAGGAAATCGAGGAACCGTTTGAAAAATCGCAAATAGGCTCTTCCGCAATGGCATATAAGCGCAATCCGATGCGCAGCGAGCGCATAGGCTCACTTGCAAGATATATAATCGCAGACGCACTTAATCCTGCGATTACAGCTTCTACACAATGGTTTGAAAGAACTCTTGACGACAGCGCCAATAAGCGCATCAGCGTTCCTGAGGCATTTCTTGCCGCTGACGCAGTTTTGAGTCTTTGCATTAACGTAGTTGACGGACTTGTTGTTTACGACAAGGTTATATACAAGCATTTCATGGAGGAAATTCCCTTCATGGCAACCGAAAACATCATGATGGACGCTGTAAAAAAAGGCGGCGACCGTCAGGATCTTCATGAAAAAATACGTGTTTATTCAATGGAGGCAGGCAGAAAGGTCAAAATGGAGGGTGAGAAAAATAATCTCTGCGAGCTTATCGCACAAGACCCTGCTTTCGGCATGACTCTTGAAGAAATAAATTCTGTTTTAAAACCCGAAAACTTTGTGGGACGTGCTCCCGAACAGGTTGACGATTTTCTTAATGACTGCGTCAACCCGATTCTTGAAAAAAACAGCACTCTTGCAGATGTGACGGTAGAAATCAACGTGTAAATTATTCCCGACTCTGTGTGCCCACGGACAAGAGTCGGAAGTAAATAAAAATATTTGTGGGCAGAAAGGCTATGAAATATTATGGTTAAAGCTGTTGTAGGCGCCTGCTGGGGCGACGAAGGTAAAGGTAAAATCACGGATATGCTTGCTGCTGATGCAGATATGGTCATCCGTTTTCAGGGCGGTGCAAATGCAGGACATACTATCGTAAATGATTACGGTAAATTCGCACTTCATCTGCTTCCGTCAGGATCATTCAATCAGAATGTTGTTAACATGATCGGAAACGGTGTTGCTCTCGATATTCCTGCTCTTATCAAGGAAATTGATGAGGTTGTTTCAAGAGGAGTACCAAAGCCAAACATTGTTGTTTCAGAAAGAACTCAGGTACTTATGCCCTATCATAAGCTGTTTGATACTTATGAAGAGGAACGCCTTTCGGACAGACAGTTTGGTTCAACAAAATCAGGTATAGCCCCCTTCTTCTCGGATAAATTTTCCAAAATAGGCTTCCAGGTATGGGAACTGTTCAGAGAAGAAGAGCTTATGGAAAAAATAAAGAATGTTCTTGAAGTTAAAAATCTGCTTCTTGAGCACGTATATCACAAGCCGCTTCTTGATGCTGATGAAATCTACAAGACACTCAAGGAATACGGCGAAATGATTCGTCCTTATGTTGTTGATTCGGTTCAGCTTATGCACAAGGCAATCAAGGAAGGTAAAAATATCCTCCTTGAAGGTCAGCTTGGCTCACTTAAAGACCCCGATTTCGGTATTTATCCGTTCACAACATCTTCATCAACACTTGCAGCATACGGTGCAGTAGGTGCATGTATTCCTCCGTATGAAATCAAAGAAATCATTACGGTTGTTAAGGCATACTCATCAGCTGTAGGTGCAGGTGCATTTGTCAGTGAATTGTTCGGCGAAGAAGCCGACGAGCTTCGCCGCAGAGGCGGTGACGGCGGTGAATACGGTGCAACAACAGGCCGTCCCAGACGTGTAGGCTGGTTTGACTGTGTTGCTTCACGTTACGGCTGTCTTGTTCAGGGTACAACTCAGGTGGCATTTACCGTACTTGACGTACTCGGATACCTTGACGAAATTCCCGTCTGTGTAGGCTATGAGGTTAACGGCGAAGTTATCAGAGACTTCCCCACAACCAATTTACTTGATATTGCAAAGCCGGTATTGAAGGTTCTTCCCGGATGGAAATGTGACATCCGTGGAATAAAGAAGTACGAAGACCTTCCCGAAAACTGCAGAAACTATATCGAATTTATTGAAAAAGAACTTGAAGTTCCCATCAAGATAATTTCAAACGGTCCTGCAAGAAGCGATATTATATTCAGATAATCAAAAACGGTACGATTGTAAAACAATCGTACCGTTTTTATATATGCACTCTTTTGTTTTATGAAATTAAATATTTTTACTATTGAAATCAGTACTATAAAATGATATAATTTATAATATATCATAAAAAGAATGAGTGATTATATTGAAAAAGTTATTTGGCATATTATGTATTCTTTGTCTTATGCTGTCAGGATGTGCAAAAAAATCAGTCGAAAAACCGATTGCCCCCTCTCCTACTCCCATGACAGAATACCGTACGCTTAAAATATCAGAAAATCCGTCATTGTATGCATATGCCGATATGGAAAAGGATCTTGAAACATTATCGCTTGCATATAAGGATTTTACACAACTTGCGGTTATCGGCAAAACTCCCGATGGACGTAATATATATGATTTTATTATTGGTTCTGCCAATGCAGATACACACGCTGTAATTCACGGCAGTATACATGCACGTGAGTACATAACGACAAAGCTCGTTATGAAACAGCTTGCATATTACCTTGAAAATCTGTCGAAAAATACTGGCTCATACAAGGGAATTTCATACAGTGATTTATTTAATAATATCGCACTACACATCGTCCCGATGGTAAATCCCGATGGCGTTACGCTTTGTCAATACGGTTTAAATGGTCTAAATACCGACACAGCAAAGCAAAATGTCAAAAACATCACTTTGCTTGACGGTTACACTGATTTTTCACAGTGGAAAGCAAACGTAAATGGTGTTGATTTAAACAGAAATTATGACGCTTTATGGAATGAATATATCGGGCCTTCGCACCCGTCATCGGACAGATACAAAGGAACGTCACCCGGAAGCGAGTCTGAAACAAAGGCGCTCATAAGTATTACGGAAAAATATCCCGTAAAGCGGACAATAAGCTATCACACCTACGGTCAGGTAATATACTGGTATTTTGCGCAGACAGGTACGCTGCTTAATGACACTAAAAGCTTTGCTAAGGAAATATCGGACATTACCGGCTATCCTACAGATGCAAACTACAGTCAGCTTGACCCTGCCGGATACAAGGACTGGGCAATAAGCAAATTAAATATTCCAAGCCTCACAATTGAAGTTGGTTACGGTAAAAATCCCGTGCCCGATACGCAATTTGAAGGTATATGGAGCGAAAATAAGGATGTTTGGGCAGGAATGCTCTATGATTTAAAATTCTGAAACAAGGGTTATGAGAAAGGAATGGTTGAAAAATGAAATGTACTAACTGCGGAGCAGAATTACAGCAGGACGCAATGTTCTGCAACGTGTGCGGAGAAAGAATTGAAGTGACATCACAGCAATCCCCATTATCCGTTTCACCACCTCAAAAAAACAACAACATGCTGATAATTATTATTGCGGCGATAGTTGTTGCAGTAGCTGTAGTTGCTGCAGCAATAATAATGGCATCATCCGACAATAACGAGCCTCAGCCAACCGAAAATGCCACCACACCCGAGCCTGTAGTGGTTATTGCAACACCTGAGCCTACGGATACCATCCAGACACCGCCTCCAATTACCGAAGAAACCATTCTTTCGGTAATGTATGTTGTTAAGTGTAATGAGTATATCACACTTAGAACAGCACCTTCTACATCCGCTGAAGAAATAGTAAAAATTCCGCTTGGTGCAAGCGTAGGATTTGTCTCCAATGCAGAAAACGGTTTTTATAAGGTGAGCTACAACGGAAAACGTGGATATGCACTTGCATCATATCTCTCTTCTTCACCCGAACAATCCGTAAGCTATGATAATACAATGAGAGTTGTAAACTGTGACGAATGGATTTCATTAAGACAATCACCATCAACAAACGCAGACAGAATTACAACTATTCCGCTCGGCGCTCATGTTGACTTTATCTCAACAGCATCAAACGGATTTTATAAAATACGTTATAACGGCTATGTAGGATATGCTTTGGCATCATATCTGCAATAATAAAAAGTATTCAGGGCTGCATTTGCAGTCCTGAATACTTTAGTATAGGAGATTTATCATGATATATTCACCCGATATAAATAAAATCTGCGCTCTGTGCGTAAAAGCGAAGAAAATTCCAGGAAATGAAACACACATGCAATGCACTCACCGTAATGGCGAAGTTGTGCCGCTTAATAAGGAAGCTTGCGATTTTTTTGCATATGATATTTTAAAACGTCCCGTACGCAGACGAAAAAAATCCACAGGAAACTTTAGTCCTGAGGATTTTCAGCTTTAATATTTTCAATTTCGCATAATCACACTGACTCTTCTTCCGATGTCGAAAATGATATTAAATCATCAATCGGAACATTCAGTGCCATTGCTATTTTAATGGCATTATCTACCGACGGTATTGTCTTCCTTTTTTCATAGCTTATAATAGTTGCAACACTTATTTCTGCTTGTTCTGCAAGCTTCGCTACCGAAAGATTATTACGTTTTCTTAAAATAGTGATTTTTTCACCTACAGATATTCTCATTGTTGCTCTCCTTATTTCTGCAAAAAACTACAGATACAATCTGAAAGCTTTGCAAATTCTTCTATATCAAGAGTTTCTCCGCGTCTTGTCGGTAAAATTCCCGTATCCTCCATAAGCTTAGAAAGCTGTTCTTTCGGAATGGGAAATGCAGACGAAAGACAATTCAACAGAGTTTTTCGTCTTTGCGAAAAAGCCGCCTTTACAACTCTGAAAAACATCTTCTCATCAAGAACCTTTACTCTCGGCTCTTCAAGCATATCAAGCTTTAACACCGCACTGTCCACCTTGGGCGGTGGTACAAACAGGCTTGCAGGCACATTTGTCACTATAGACGGCTGCGTATAATAAAGACACAAAAGCGTTATTGCACCGTAGTCCTTTGTACCGGGCTTCGCCTGCATACGTAAAGCAACTTCCTTTTGCACCATAACCACAATATTTTTTATATTAAGCTTTTCTTCAATCAGCTTTGTAATTATAGGCGTGGTTATATAGTACGGCAGATTTGCGGCAACACTTATTTTTTTGTCGCCAAATTCATTCTTTATAAGCTCTTTTAAATCAATTTTAAGAACGTCGCTGTTGATAATTTTCACATTATCGTAATCTGCAAGTGTAAATTCGAGCACTTCGTTAAGACGTTCATCAATCTCAACACTTACAACCTTTGGCGAATTTTCAGCCAGAGACTGCGTAAGCACACCAAATCCCGGACCTATTTCAAGTACACCGTCACAAGGGTCTGCGGCGTATGTTATCTTGTCAATTACATCACCCGATGTAAGAAAATTCTGTCCGAGACCTTTTTTGAAGTTAAAATCAAATTTTGCACGTATTTTTTTTATAACCTCTGGAGAAGTCAAATCCATAACAGTAAAAACACCTTTCTGTCCGCCACTGCGAACCTATTCACAACAAAGATAAAAACAGACAAAACTCCCGTAAGAGCTTTGTCTGCATAAATTCTATAATTATTCTGCAACGAACGGAAGTAAAGCAACTATTCTTGCGCGCTTTATAGCAACCGTAAGCTGTCTCTGATGCTTAGCACAGTTACCGCTGATACGTCTGGGAACAATCTTGCCTCTTTCTGAAACGTATCTTCTCAACTTTGCAGTATCTTTGTAATCTATGCTTTCAACCTTATCAACACAGAACATACAAACCTTTTTCTTAGGTCTTCTTGCTCTTGCAGGTCTCTCGCTTCTTTCAGCCATGAGTATTTCCTCCTTAATTTTCTATCATTGTCAGAACGGTAAATCATCCTCTGAGCCATCAATATCAGCAAAACCGGCGTCATCAAAATCGCCGCCGAATGAAGGCTGCTCCTGCATGGGAGCGCTGAATCCGCCTGAGGGATTAGCCTGGAATCCGTTCTGGTATCCGTCCTGCGACTGACGCTTCGGACCATTGAATGAAAGCTCGTCCGCAACAACTTCTGTTGCATAGTGCTTTTTGCCATCCTGTCCATCCCAGCTTCTTGTCTGGATGCTGCCGCACAGCTGAATACCGCTGCCTTTCTGGAAATATTTACACAGAAATTCTGCCTGCTGACGCCATGCAACACACTCGATAAAATCAGTCTGCTGCTGACCGTCCCTCGAAAAACGTCTGCTTACCGCAACACTGAAACGTGCTACGCTCACACCGTTAGGAGTCTGGCGCAGTTCGGGATCTCTTGAAAGATTTCCTACTAAAATAACTTTGTTCATAACTTCACCGCTTCCTTAAAACGATTATTCTTCATCCTTCTTGATGATGATTGTTCTGAGGATACCGTCAGTGATCTTGTACTGTCTGTCAAGCTCCTTCGGGAAATCCGGTTCAGCCTTGAAGTTTGCGAGAACGTAAATGCCCTCTGTTCTGTCATTAATTTCGTAAGCAAGTCTTCTCTTGCCCCACTCGTCAACAGATTCGAGTTCACCATTTGCCTGAATAAGTGATGTAAACTTATCCTTTAATGCATTAATGCCGTCCTCATCAATTGTTGCGTCAATGATAAAAATTGTTTCATAGCTGTTTATGATTTTTTCAGCCATCTTTTGCACCTCCTTATGGACTTTAGTCCCGAAGCCTGTCTTCGGGCAAGGATGTCTGTTTCACAGACTGAATTATTATATATCATTTTTTTCCTTTTGTCAAGCTTTTATATTGATTTTTTTATTATACTCATAAAATAATTTTATTCATACTTGTTTTTACTGCGCATATACATATAACAAAAAGAAAGATGTCCCTATAAGCGGTGACAGATTTCATTTGCTTTTCGGCTATAATGTATTTGCCGAAGTGAAAAAAGTACAGGCAAAATTTTGCCGGAATTCAAGGAGGAAATAAACGTGGAAGAATACAGCATTTACAATGATATTGCCGAACGCAACGGAGGAGATGTGTACATAGGTGTGGTTGGACCTGTACGGACCGGCAAATCAACATTTATCAAAAAATTCATGGATATGCTCGTCATTCCAAACATTACAAACACTTATCAGGCAGAACGTACCCGTGACGAACTGCCGCAGTCGGCAGCAGGCAGAACAATCATGACTACCGAGCCGAAATTCATTCCGAATGAAGCGGTCGAAATATCGCTCGGTGATAATGCGCACATGAAAGTACGCATGATTGACTGCGTCGGATATATTGTGGACAATTCACTCGGCTACTCGGAAGACGGTGAGCCGAGAATGGTTCAGACACCCTGGTTTGATTATCCGGTAGCTTTTAATAAAGCCGCTGAAATAGGTACAAAAAAAGTAATTACCGAACACTCAACAATCGGTCTCGTAGTTACAACCGACGGCTCAATAACGGAAATTGACAGAGAAGATTATATCGAAGCCGAAAACAGGGTAATAAATGAACTCAAGGAAATCAACAAGCCTTTTGTTGTTCTATTAAATTCAACAGAACCGGACTCTATCCATGCTCAGCAGTTAAAGAGACAGCTCATGGAAAAACACAATGTACCCGTTGTTGCAGTTAACTGCCAGGAGCTTGATGCAAACGACATACATAATATTATTGAAACAGTGCTGTTTGAGTTTCCTCTAAGCGAAATTAATATTTCCCTTCCCACATGGCTGGATGTGCCCGAAAAAGACATACAGCTTAAAGAAGATATATATTCAGCAATCATGGACAAAATTTCGGATATTCGCAAAATACGTGATGTTCGCAGACTGTGTAATTCTCTTGGAGAATGTGAATTTATTGCGGAAGCGGACACCAAAGGCATTAATCTCGGTGATGGCACAGTTAAAATGGAAATTGAAATTCCGCAAGATTTGTTCTATAAGACAATCTGTGAACAATCGGGATTTTCCACCTCAAGCGAAGAGGATTTGTTATCATTATTGATTGAACTAGGAAAAATGAAAAAGGAATACGACAAAATTTCATTTGCCCTGCATCAGGTACGTGAAAATGGGTACGGAATTGTCTCACCATCTACAGAAGAGCTGACACTCGATGAACCAAAAATCGTAAAACAGGGCGGCAGATTCGGCGTGAAACTTCGTGCAAGCGCACCATCAATACATATGATGTGTAACAAACCTAAGTCTTTGGAAGTCGCATAAAATGGGGGTTTTTAAAGCACAGCCACGATGGCTGTGCTTTATATAGATTATATTGCTTTATTTATCTCTAATAAATTTGAATAAATTCAGAATCAGTAACTAGTTTCATTTCACATTTTGGAGACAATGTGCTAACATCCCATGCAAATATTTTTATTTCGTCAAAATCTCCGTTTATTGTAAAATTAATTAGCTCAGTTGAATTTTCTCTAATATCCGTTTTTGATAGTCTGTCTTCTTTATATCCTGCGATAATTATTTTACAAGGATCATTTATGTTCTTCAAAACGACATCAACGATATGAGTTGTATTGTCAGCGGAAATTTCAGCTAAAATATTGGGAACATAATTTACACTTTCTGCTTTGATGCAGTAGTTATTTTTTCCAATTGTTATGTTGTTCCAATCTGATTGATTACCATAATAATTAATCTGAGAAAGATACGATGTGCCTGAAAATGCTGAATCAGCTATATTAGTAACACTCAATGGTAATGATATACTTTTCAAACCGCTACCATAAAACACCAATTCCTCAATAGTTGTTACTCCGTTAGGGATTTCTATATTAGTTAAATTTTTGCAGTTATAAAATGCGTTTTCGGCTATTTTTTTTACACTATTTGGAATATTGATATTCTGTAATTTTGTACACCTAGAAAAAGCAGATGTTCCTATTGTAGTAACATTGCCAAGAATAGACACACTACTTAGGTTAGAACAATTAGCAAATATATTATTAGGAATAGTAGTTATGTTTTCAGGTAATTGCATTGAAACTAACGCACTACAACCTTGAAAAGCACTAGTTCCAATGGTGTTTACGTTTTTGGGTAGGGTTACCATTGTCAAATCATCACACATGTAAAAGGCATACGCACCAATACTAATAATACTATCTGGTAGTTCTATTTTTTGCAAGCTTGTGCAATTAGAAAAAGTATATGGTTCTAGAGTTATTACACTGTTAGGAAGAGTAACTTCTTTAATATATGTGGACGAGAAAGCATTTTTACATATCACTTCTACTGTATCTGGAATCGAAAGTCCGTTTGATAGTGAGCATCCTGAAAAAGCATACATTCCAATATTTTTCAATCCATAAGGCAATACAGCTTTTTTTAGTTTACATCCATAAAATGCATCATCACCTATACTTTCTATCTTCTCAGGGAAATTGATACTATTTAGATTTTTGCAGGATCTAAAAGTGCCATTTTTTATCTCTGTAATATGGTTAGGCAATATCATAGAGGTTAGAGCTATACAATTTTCGAAAGCATATTCTTCAATCAAAGTGACATTTTCTGGAATAGTAATGCTCGTTAGTTGCAGACATCCCGAAAAAGCTTTTTTAGGAATTGTAGTTAAAGTATTAGGCAATGAAGCTGTTGTTAATTTATCACATTCAGCAAAAGCTGCTTCTGAAAGATCTTTAACACTCTCTGGGAGAACAATTTGTGTTATATTATCACAACCATGAAATGCATAAGAGGCAATATTGGAAGTGTTAGACTGAATTACAAAAGAAGCATCTTTTGCAGGTGGGCAAACAAGTAATTTATTATCCTTATCGTACAGAACACCATCCACAGAATATAAACCACAGATATCTGCAATCGGATGGAAAGGTGTAATTTACTTATTATTTTGTCCTTTTTGTTCCATATGGGTAACC
>JAXJRQ010000188.1:0-5252 GCA_036310525.1 Clostridia bacterium | reverse complement strand
CTTGTTGTTTTGTGTATAATTCATATTAGAGCCTCCGGTTTGTTGGTATTACTCATCCGCTAAGATGATACCTACATTATACCGTGAGGTTCTTATTTTTTCAATTGACTTTATTTATGAATTACAGGAATGCTTTCTTTTGTTATTATATAAAACAAGCAGTCGATTGTATAATCGACTGCCTGAACGTACAAACAGAAACAGGTGGGTTGACTTTTCCCACATCTCCAACAAGGGCGACGGCTGCCCGTTCCGTCCTCTGCATCTGTCATGTATATCTTATTCCTGTTCAATTAGATTATACAATAGTTTTTTATTTTTGTCAATTATTTATTTATATTTTTTAAGTGTGCCTTTTTCTATAAAATTCTTAACTCTTCGTCTGTTAAGAACGTATACAGAACATGCATATAAACGATTTTTTGAAGAAACTCTCACCGCCACCTTTACATATTCATGATTTATAATAAATTCTTTTACGAATTCTATTGAATCATCCTTAGAATTTTTACCTATATAATCAGGATTTTTTAAAATTTCAGGGATTTTATCTTTGTATTTTGAATAATCATCAGGATGAGATGTTTTCATATGTTCTATGTTTGTTTCACCAATATAAATATTCTTATCTGTTATATATGAAAGATTAAGAATATTTATAATTTTATCTGATAATGTACCAATGATTTTCATGTTATTTATTTAAGCTGTCATAGACAGTTTTTTGTTGCGGTGTTAATTGCTCATAATTAATATTTGCAAGTATGAGCTTTACATCGTCTTCGTTCTGATTTAGCTTTGCATTGTATGCCTGAAATAATAAGTCGCTGTTTGATTGTGTCAGGTTTACATTTTCAAGCTGGGTGTTAAGGTCTGTTATTGTTTTGTCCTTTTCGGCAATTTCTTCGTTGAGTGATTGTATTTCCTTTACAAGCGCCGCATTTTCCTCATTAAGTGCCGCTGCTTTTTCGGGAATACCTGCACTTTGCATCTGCGGAGTTGATGTCGCTTCGACAATGTGCGATGCCTGATTTTTGTTGTAGTTTGTCTGCCCGAAGAAAGCAAGAATTATCAGTATAATCGCAACAAAGAAAATAAGCGCCGTGTACAAAAACAATGATTTATTGTCGTTGTTGTTCTGAGCCATTTCAATCTCCTTTCCGGTTTGTCCTTGCGTATTCAAGTGAACGTTTTTCCTCGTCAAGGAGCTTAACGGCAGTCTGACCGCCTCTTACCTCACGCACATATGTGTTGCAGGAATTATGACCGTAAAGCGAAGTGAAAATAACTCCGTCGTTGTTATTATTTAAAATAGTCAGCGCAAAGCTGAGTTTTCCCGTAACGTCATCGTATGCGTCAAAATTAACGGTTGCTGTTTTGCAAAGCGCAAGATTAACGTTTCTTTCACACTGGTCAATACGTGCGCTTAACACCGCATCAGACGTATTATTGATGGTTTTTGAAAGCTCCGTAACTTTGTCATAGTAGTCCTTGAGCGCCGAGATAATGTCGCCTTCGTCGGAATAATCAAGAATTGTGTTGATTTTTGACGAATTTATCATATTGAGTATAAAGCATATGATAATCAGTACAATCATTATCGAAAGCGCAACAATTAATAAAAAGCTGTTACCTAACATAGATTATTTCCTTTCTGAATTAACTGAGGTTTAAAAGATTAAGAATTCTGTCGAGGTCGTCATTTCCGTAGTATTCTATCTCAATTTTACCTCTTTTTGCTGTGTGCATGATTTTAACCTTTGTGCCGAGCGTTGATGAAATCTTGTTTGCAAGATTTTCTGTTTCAATGTCGGTTACGGTAATCTGCTTTTCCTTTTTAGGCTTTTTCTGTTTATTAAGCTGTTTTGCGATTTCCTCCGCCTGACGCACGTTGAGGTTGTCCTCAATTATGCGCTTTGTAAGTGCGAGCCTTAATTCGGAGGACTCAAGCGACAAAACCGCTCTTGCGTGTCCGCTTGAAATTTCGCCCGAAATAAGCAGCTTTTTTATGTCATCATCAAGTGAAAGAAGTCTTAATGAGTTTGCAATTGCGCTTCGGCTTTTACCGATTTTTTGCGAAATCATTTCCTGAGTGAGGTTAAAATCCTCAAGCAGTACGTGGTATCCGAGTGCTTCTTCAATGGGATTTAAGTCCTCTCTTTGCAGGTTTTCGATAAGTGCGATTTCGGCAACCTGTTCGTCCGTGTATTCATTGATAACAACGGGAATTTCTTTAAGTCCTGCCTTTTTTGCGGCTCTCCATCTGCGTTCGCCGGCTACGATTTTGTATATTCCGTTTTTGCCTTGTGTAACCACAATCGGCTGAATGAGCCCGTGTTCCTTAATGGAATCGGCAAGAGCTTCGATTTTTTCTGTATCAAAGGTCTTTCTCGGCTGATTTTTATTGGGTTCAACATCGTTTATTTTAAGCGTTGAAACACCGTTGGTGCTGTCGTCCTTTATTTCAGCGCTGTCGTTTTCAAATAAAGTGCCGAGACCTTTTCCAAGACCTCTTTTAGCCATAAGTACCTCCTTACTACCAAATATTGGAAATTATTTATTTTTCTTTATTACTTCCTTTGCCAGAGCCATGTATGCGTCTGCGCCCTTGGAAGTTCTGTCATAAGCAATTATCGGCTCGCCGAAGCTCGGAGCTTCGGAAAGACGTATATTTCTCGGAATTATTGTTTTATAAACCTTGTCGGGGAAATATCTTTTAACCTCGTCAAGAACCTGTATTGAAAGATTTGTTCTTCCGTCATACATTGTGCCGAGAACACCTTCAATTTCAATATTGGGATTTAGTTTCTTTTTAATTGTCCGCACAGTGCTTATAAGCTGACTTACTCCTTCAAGTGCATAATATTCGCACTGAATGGGAATCAGGACTGAATCGGACGCAGTCAGTATGTTAATCGTAATCATTCCAAGTGCAGGCGGTGAATCTATAATAATATAGTCAAAATCGTCTTTTACACGCTTTAATACATTCTTAAAGAAAAATTCACGTTTATCCTCATAGGCAAGCTCAATTTCAGCTGCTGAAAGATTTGGTGATGATGGTATAACAGATAAATTTCTGTATTTTGTATTAATAACAGCATCTGCTGTTTTTTCTGCTTCGCTAAGACATTCGTAAATAGTAGTTTCAAAATTCTCCACACCCAGACCGCTTGTAGCGTTGCACTGCGGGTCGCAGTCAACAAGAAGTGTTTTTTTGCCCTCGTAAGCGAGGCAAGCGGCAAGGTTTACAGAGGTGGTGGTTTTTCCTACTCCGCCCTTCTGGTTTGTTACGGCAATTATTTTGCCCATTGTATTCTCCGTTCCGCCGATTTACGGCTTATTTATTTCATATATAATTATACCACATATTTATTATTTGTAAATGTTTCACGTGAAACATTTTTTATTTTTTAAAAAATGAAACATTAGTGTAACATAAAAATTTGTGTTTTATTGTATATTTTCGCCTTTTTTATAAATAATACTAAAAAAGTATAATTTCGGAGTTGATTAATTTGAATTTGAAAGATTTGTTTTGGTTTAAAGAGCCTGCGGCAAATACGGAATTTAAGATAGAAGAAGAAAAAAGAAAGACTGACTATGACGTAAGAGAAGAAAGGGAAGCGGAAAAGGATTTCTACGTCACAGAAAATTACGACGAAAATCTTTCCTATATAAAAAGGCGGTTTTCTGTACCTATGAACAATGACGTTATAATACGTGAAATTAAAATAGGTAAAAACAGAAAATGCTTTGTCGTGTTTATAGAGGGTATGGTAAATACGTCGTTTGTGGATGAGGCAGTTGTAAAACCGCTTCTGCTTCTTCCCTATTTAAGAAATGAAGAGCTTTATAAATATGAAGACGAAATCTCGGAGCGGTTTATATCAAGATGTCAGGCGATGCCTACGGACAGCATGAATAAAATAATCGAGGAAATAAATTTCGGCAGTTGTGGTGTTTTTGTTGACGGACTTAATAAGGGTTTTGCGCTTGATGTGCGTACGTGGGAGCACAGAAGCATAACAAAGCCTGAAAATGAACAGTCCATTTATGGTCCGCAGGAGGCTTTTGCGGAAATGCTTCGTTCAAACAGTGCTCTTGTGCGCAAGATTATTAAAACGGAAAAGCTGATTGCAGAGGGCGTTAAAATAGGAAACATTTCAAAAACACGCGGAGTTTTGATGTATATAAGCGACATTGCAAACGAAAATCTCGTAAATGAGGTCAGACGGCGCATAAACGGAATAGATATGGACTATGTGATGTCCGTTGAAGAGGTTGAATTAATGCTTGAAGAAAAAACATTCATGGCAACCACTCAGCTTTTTGCAACGGAAAGACCTGACCGTGCTGCAAGAGCACTTACTCAGGGACGTGTGGTTCTGATTTTGAACGGAAGTCCGAGGGCGCTTGTGTTCCCGTCAAATATTTTTGAAATGACTCATTCACCGTCGGATGATTATCTGCGTGTGCCATATGCCAATATGGCAAGAGTTATCAGATTGTTTGCAATGTTTGTATCAATACTTCTGCCGGCACTTTATCTTGCGGTTACGTTATACCATCATGAGATAGTTCCTACCTATTTATTATACTCAATCAGTGCGTCAAGAGAAAATGTCCCCTTTCCGAGTCTTGTTGAGCTGTTGTTAATGGATTTGTCGTTTGAAATGATACGTGAGGCAGGAATACGTATGCCCGGACCAATCGGTTCAACGCTTGGCATTGTCGGCGGTCTTATTCTCGGTCAGGCGGCGGTAAGCGCAAAAATTGTGAGTCCGATTATGATTATAATTATTGCGATTACGGGAATTGGCTCATTTGCAACGCCCGATTATTCGCTTGGCTGGACGTACAGAATTTTAAGGCTGATTTTTATATTTCTTGCGGCGCTGTTTGGTTTTTACGGCATTGCTGTCGGAATTTTTATCTACAGTCTGTATCTTGGGGCGCAAAAAAGCTTTGGTGTTCCCGTACTTTCGCCGTTGCCTAAGTCAGGAAGCAGAAGCATGAGTAATTCGATTTTTGTAAATCCGATATGGAAAAGGGAAAAACGCCCGTCTTACCTTGCACCGAAGTCATACGATGAAGAACCTGTTGTAAGCCGTAAATGGAAAATAGATAAGTAAATAAATAAATGTTTCACGTGAAACATTTATTTATGCGGCTGGTTAAATTTCCGCATCTTACTACTCGGTGTCGCTCGGAGTACCTTCGTACACCGTCGTTCCACCGAGCAGCAACCT
>JAXJRQ010000187.1:0-7451 GCA_036310525.1 Clostridia bacterium | reverse complement strand
CTTGTTGTTTTGTGTATAATTCATATTAGAGCCTCCGGTTTGTTGGTATTACTCATCCGCTAAGATGATACCTACATTATACCGTGAGGTTCTTATTTTTTCAATTGACTTTATTTATGAATTACAGGAATGCTTTCTTTTTACTATTTTATAGCAATTTACGGTTATCTCATACCGCCGCTTCTTGCACCTCCGCTCATGCTGCCGCTTCGTGCGCCGCCCATACTGCTGCCAGAACGGGCTCCGCCCATTCCACCGGAATAACCACCCATGCCGCCCGGCATACCGCCCATTCCGGGCATTCCCTGCTGCATAGTCGGCATTCCTGTAGCGTCATTGCCGCTTGCCATTGCGGCACCTCTTACTTCATCGCCTTCGTCAAGTCCTGATTTGATTTCTATATAACTGTCATCATTTATTCCCGTTTCCACCTTGACGCTCTTAAATCCGTCGGGCGCAAAGTCTTTTTCGTCTTCCTTTTCACCCTTTATAAAAACGACATTTCCTCTGTTAATTGTTCCGACAGGCAGTGCAAGCACATTTTCAGCCTTAGCGACTGTAATGGTTGCATCAACATTCATACCCGGAAGCAATTCGCCATAATCCTTGATTATTACTTTTACAGGATACGTGGTTACGCCGTTTGACGATGTACCGTCAACGCCGACCTTTTCAATTACGCCCGTATAACTCTTCCCTTTCACTGCATCGGCAGTGATTACTACCTCCTGACCTACCTTTACCTGAGAAATCTCTGTTTCGTCAATGTCAAGCTGCATTTTAAGTGCCGACAAATCATAAATGATCGCCATAGCTGCAGAGCCCGACTGTGATGAATTGTCAAGCTTATCACCTGCTTTTGTATTCTTCGTTACTACAGTACCCGAAATAGGCGCCTTTATGGTATAGTTTTCGAGCGTATCCATCTGCTTTTCAAGCGAAAGTCTTGCATCCTCAAGCGCAATAGCCGCATTTCTGACCGAATCATCATACGCAAATTCTTTGTTCTGCATTACAGCCTTTTCTAGTGAATTTTGTGCGTCTGAAAGCGAATTCTTTGCAGTTGTGTAATTATTACGAACCGTATCCGATGAAAGGTTTGCAATTATCTGTCCGTAATAAACGTGGTCATTCGCCTGAACATTCAAAGACTCCACCTTACCCGAAGCCTTTGCCAGAACTGTTCCTGAATCAACATATTCAAAGCTTCCCGAATCACTGCAGTATATTTCACCCACCGATGCTGTCGCTTTATCATTAACAGTCAATGCACCGGGATTTTCCACCTCAATCGTTACATAACGCACTATTGAATGGTTACTCATCGCAACAGGTGCATCGCTCACATAAGAAACCGTTCCATATATTTCGCCGCTTGCGCCTGCAACCGTCAGCGTTGCTGTAGCACCGCTCCAGATGTTTTCGGCGTCCGCTTCATTAAACGGAAGCTGAATTTTCATTCGGCTGTCGTCATAAACATCTGCAATTTTTGCGCCTTTTTGAATTTCATCGCCTTCTTTTATGTAAAGAGTACTGATTGTACCCGTATATGTAGAGGAAACATCAAGATTATTGAGTTCTTCAGCCGCATCATCAAGATTTTGCTGTGCCTTCTGCAATGGTGCTGTGCGCTCTGAATGCCAAAATCGTTTGTCTTTGCCGTATCAGCTTTGTTTCGGATGGCTTCCTGATAGCTTCTTTCTGCCTTTTCCACCGAATTTTTTGCACTTGTTACATTATTCTGTGCAGTTGTAGCTTCTATCTGATACAGTACATCGTCCTTCTTGACTGTGTCACCCTCATTGAAGCTGTCAGAAATAACCTCGCCCGTAACAAGCGCAGTTACATTATATGAATCATTCGCCTCAAGTGTAGCTGAACCCGTAACTGTGTTTTCAATGTTTTTACGCTCTACCTTTACCATACTGAACTCGGGCATTTTAGAGCCTGACATACTTTTTGAAATCACTTTCACGCCCCAGACAAGAAGCAGTGCAATTATTATCAGCGCAATTATAACCACCTTGCGCTTAAATTCACGCTTCCCTATACGTACTTTTTTAGATGCTTTATCATAGGCAATATTCTGTTTCAGATATGCAGGTATTTTTTTAATATTTTTCAAGTTAATATTTTTCAAGTTCTTAAAACCAGGCTTCTTCAGTCTGATTTTACGCTTTTTACTTTCCTGCACAGCTTCTTCCGCAATATTTTCCGTCTGCGAAGATGATACTGCATCTGAGAGGATTTCATTTGACATTAACGATGCCTCCGTTCATTAATTTTACTTCAAAAAACACATACATAAGAGTATGTGTATACCATAACTTAATTTTAGCATTGCAAAAAATCTTTGTCAATAAAAACAATTGCCAAAAACGGCTTAACCACGCATAATTTACAATTCATTCATATTTTAAAAGTATTTTTTTAATATATTGAATATTCCCTTAATTAACAAAAACAGCCATATGATTTTAGTTTCATATGGCTGTTTAATTATTTTATGTCCTCAACGGTTTTCATCAGTGCAGAGCATACTGCCTGAATACGTGTACGATATGATTCAATTTCTGTTTTTAGCGAAAGCATTTCCTGATGCTTTTTCACGTGCTCATCGTCTATTTGCTTTGAGAGACGTGTTGCATCAAGCTTAGCCTTACTCACAATCATCTGCGCTTCAAGCTCAGCATTTTTACGGAGCTCATCTGCATTTTGCTTTGCAATTTCGAGAGTTTTCTGCATTGTGTCTTCGATATTTTTATATCTTTCGACTGCGTCCGTAAGAATACCTATTCTGTCCTTTAAAGCCTGATTTTCCTTGCACAGTTTTTCGTAATCCTGTATCACAAGATCCAGAAAATCGTCAACTTCATCGCAGTCATAGCCCTTGATTTTCTTTTCAAACTCCTTATTCTGAATATCAATCGGTCTTAGCATAACATAACCTCCCCAAATCAAACATATTTACTTAGTTGTATATGAATTCTGCCTTTACGTGTTTCATTACCCGTATCGGACAAAATAAACCGCCCATATCCTCTGATGGAAATTAAATCTCCCACTTTCACAGGCTTTGAGCCTTCAAGCACCTCAAGCGAATTGAGCTTTACTCCGCCGCCCGATATAAGCTTTGATGATTCCTGACGTGATACATTAGCCGCCGCACCTGCCACAGCATCAAGCCGCAATGACGCACACACTGTTTCAATTATCTGAAACTGTCTTTGGGGCGCTTCAAAATTTTCAAGAGCAACAATACTCGTTTTCACGCCCTGATTACCTATCTTTGAAATATTGCGTTCCACATATTCCGCCACATCATCATATATAAATACATATGCGCATTTATCCTCAGTAAGAATATCTCCGATTTTTTTGCGTTCTATTCCAAGAGACATCAGTGTACCTAGATAATCACGGTGCGTAAGCTTTCTGTTATATCCGCCCTCGATTTTCAAAACCGATATAGGGAATGCGTCCGCATTCGCTTCCTCCCATTCAGGAAAAATCCCGAGAACTAATCTTTCACAATCCTCACAGCCGCCAAAAAACATACAATTATACCCGTACGGAAAATGAAATCCGCTCTTTAGCTGTGCCGCCTCACCGCCGTCAAGAAAGTCCGAAAATACAGGTGATGCATATTTATCGCAAAGTCTTATCATGTCTTCTGTTTTGGCAATCAGAAGCTTATAATTATCAGTCATAAATACCTCAATAGTGATAAAAAAGTGTCCTTTAAATACGTTTTACACACAATTAAAGCACACTTTTATTACCTTATTCAATAAACATTACATATTCCAGTCAAAGGAATTTCTTGTATGCGCCTGCAAATTATCACCTGTAATGTCTATATTACTGGGAGCCGCAACAAATATACCGCCCGACACACGTCTGATATTTCCGCTCAGACCGTAAACCGAACCGGCAACAAAGTCAACCACACGTCTTGCTTCGTCCTCGTCCATATTTCCGACATCAAAAATAACAAGACGTCTTGCTTTTACTTCATCTGCAACCTTTGTGGAATCGTCAAAAGTAACAGGCTTTATTATTCTTATCTTGGCATTGCCCGAATTTGAGCCAATAGGCACTACTTTTGAAGACGGTCTTTTAAAATACTGAGATTTTCTTTCCGGTTCTTCTTCTATATCTTCGTCTTCCTCATAATAGTCGTCATCGTAGTCTTCATCTGTTTCTATACCGATAAAATTCTTAACTGAATCTATTAAACCCATTATTTCCCCTCCGCATTCTTTAAATATTATAATTACGTGCGCCGAATATCGCACTTCCGACACGCACTATATTTGCACCACATTCAATTGCAAGCTCATAATCGCCGCTCATGCCCATAGACAAATACTCCATATTAACATTATCGTATTTTTTTGCTCTCGTGTCAATAAAAAGCTTGTGCATGTTATTAAAATGTAATTTATTTGTAATGCTATCATCAGTTTTGGGAGCAATTGTCATTAATCCTCTTACTTTTATATTATGAAGATACGCCGCATGCAAAAGTAGCTCGTCAAGCTCTTTCGGAGCAATTCCCGATTTGGATTCCTCACCCGAAATATTAACCTGTATCAGAATATCCTGAACAATACCGCACTTTTGAGCGTGCAAATCTATTTCGTCCATCAGCTTAACTGAATCAACGCTGTGTATAAGACAGCACTTACCAACCACATATTTCACCTTATTGGTCTGAAGATGTCCTATAAGATGCCACTTTGCCGGAAGCACCGAATCAAATTTATCACGAACCTCCTGCGGCTTATTTTCGCCAACATCGGTCACACCTGCGCTTATTGCCTCATTCATCATTTCTACGGGATGTGTTTTTGTAACCGCCACAAGAAGAATATCACTTCTTTTTCTGCCGCTTTTTTCTGCCGACGCAGTTATTTTTTCCTCAACACTTCTGAGGTTTTCACGAACATCAACCATATTATCTCTCACCTACTATTACCTTATCCATATTATTGAGCTTATGCAGTGCTGTATCGGTTGATTTTATAATTACAACATTTTCTTCTGTATCGCTGTAGAGAACATCGCACTCACAGCTTACCTGCTTATTTCCTGCCGTTGCAAGAACGCTGTATTTCCCATCGTCCGTTCTTATAGCCTGAATAGGCACCTTATAGCCGGTGTAGCTCTTGAATATCAAATCAATATCTGCCTCACGGTAAGCGAATGCACTTTCAAGATATTCAGGACACTTAATCATCACAAGCACCTTATTATCCGCCTGAACCTCTGAAATATACGAAATCGTACCTGGCGCCTGAGCGCCTGTGATATTATTAAAGCGCACTGTTACGGGAGCACCTTTTTTATATCCTTCAATGCTCTGCGCATCTGCCACCGCAACCACATACCACAAATGGTTATTTACCACCTTACATATCGGGTCTCCTGTCTTTACCATACCGCTTACATTTCCGTAAGTGTCACGCTGTCCCATAAGTCCCTCTATGTATTCCACGTCATAGTCCATTATTCTGTTTGGCGTAAGCACCGATTCAAGACCATCAAGGTACGTTGTGAAAATTCCCGATATTTCCGTAAAAATTTCACTCTTATTAAGACCTATTCTGTCTTCAATCGCCTGCTTTTGTGCTTCAAGCTCGCTCAGTCTGTTTTCCTTTGTGATTTCCTCACCTGCACGCAGCTTATTTATATCACTTTTATAGCCGGCAATTGTCTGAATGTCCTTTTCTCGTGCAGCATCAAATATGCTGTTTGCACGTGCAGAAACCGCACTTTCCACCGAAGATGCGTCCGCCGCATAAAATGTTTCCTTGTTTTCTGTGCTTATTTCCTCATTGATTTTGCGGTCAATTGTACTAAGCTCTTTTATCGTATCATTACCGATTACTCCGCTGTATACAGTGCTCACAATCATATCCTTCGACACACGCTCACCCTCTGTGGCATGATTATAGATTGTACCCGTATTTCTAGCATAATACACCCTTTCGTCACGTACAATAAAGCCTTTAGCAGATATTTTTTCCTCATGAGTGGTATGTTCAAGAGAAACTGCATTAACGGGTGAATTAACGTATCGTATGCAAAAAACCAGCATAATCAGTATGCATACGCAAAAAATTATTGACATAGCTTTCTTCATCATAAAATTCCTTATCTTATATTTTTCATGTATCAATATATATATTATATTATTTTTTTACACTAAATACAAGAGTCTGACAAATTTTTATTAAAATTTTCTTGCAAAATAAATCAAAGCACCTGCCGCATTGTAGTATTTTCCGAAAATATCAAGTTTATTTTTAATAAATCCGCTCTTTTGCTCACGTATAGTTTTTATAAGCTGCAGCACCGCTGCGACCGACGCTGACGTATTTGCGGAGTTTTTTTCAAAGCTTACAAGCTGTTTTTCGTATTCATTAACAGTTTTTTGCACAAATTCTTCAAATCCGTAAACACAAAGGCGTTCTATGCCGAATATCTGTGCGGCCCGCTCTATTCCCGAAAGTATACGTTCACCGTACCGGTGCTTTTGGGCAATGTATTCATCGGTGCGGAAATAATAAATTTCGCCCATGTATTCTCCGAAAATTTTTTTGCAATCATAATACCCTGCATCTATACTGTTCGCTATACCCTTAGGATCAAAATCCAGTATTCCTGTTTCGGGTTCCTTGCAGTTGATTTCAATAAGGTTGACACCTGCACCGCAAATTGACCTTTTTACACCAATTCCACGCACATCAACGGTAATTATATCAGTATATCCCTTTTCAATCAGCATATTAATGGGCATATTGTCAATCACGCCGCCGTCGATAAACTGTTCATTATTTATCTCGTGCTTTTTAAACACAGGCAAGCTTGCGCTTGCAATAAGATACTTACAAAGCTCGCCCTTCTTTATTTCTGATTTAAATAGCCGTACTCCCTTTTTATTTGTAAGCGACAATGAAACCAGTCCGAAATCCACAGGTGAGGTACGGATTTTTTCTTCATCAATGAGGCTTTCAAGCATTTTTTCAAGCGGTGAAATATCAAATCCGTCATCACGTATACGGCGTATGATTTCAGATAAATTTGACATACTCAGAATATTTGTCTCCTCTGTGGCTTGCGAGTGATTAATCACATCCGACAAGCGTATTGTACGCCATGTTTCCTCAAGTGTGGGTAAAGCGTTCTGCACATAAAATGCACCGTTTATTGCACCGATTGATGTACCGCATACTGCGCTTATCCCGATTCCAAGCTCACCCATGGCTTTCATTACGCCCACCTGATATGCGCCTCTTGTGCCACCGCCTGCCAGTACAAGTCCGTATTTCATGCCGATACCTCCCTTTCATTTGGATATAACTATATTATTTGCATATGGATATGGTTTTAACCAATAAATTGTAATTTATGCGGCTGGTTAAATTTCCGCATCTTACTACTCG
>JAXJRQ010000186.1:0-1903 GCA_036310525.1 Clostridia bacterium | reverse complement strand
CGACCTGTACGAACCTTATTTTGTTCTGTCTTTCTTTCCTTCCCTGATATGTCAAACAACTTTTGTTTTTGTGTCACACTGTCGTGCGACGGTGATAGAGAATATATACTCACTTTAAAAAAGAGTCAAGAATTATTTTAATTTTTTTTGATTTTTTTATATTTTTTATTCTTTTTTGGATAATTTGTTATGTGATATAGAAATAAAATATTTTAAAATACAGCGGTTTCGAGAGCCTCAACCGCCGCGGTGCACGCGTTCAAACACCACGGGACAGGCGTTCAGAAAAAAAAATAATATAAGTACTCGGAAAAAAAGGATACGGTCATTTCGACAAGCTCAATGACCGTAAAACACAAGCTCAGTGAACGCAGACCATTGTCTCAATGACCACAAAACACAAGCTCAATGACCGCGGGAGCATTGGCTGAATGAGCGAAGGGACATAAGCGTAATGACCGCGGGCGAGAGGAGAAATGTGTTACTGTACTAAGGTGTATTCCACATCGGTACCAAAACTAGGGATATTGTCTGCTGTGGCATACGGGATCGTGATAGTACCGATGACAGCACCATCGAGGGATGCCGTGTAAACCGCATAAGAAGATGTTTCCAATTTTGAAAGGGAAATTGTTGAAGCCTGCTCCATGAACGTATAGTCAGATGACGAAGATGCCCTCGCACCTACCTTTGACACACTTAATGCAGATTCAGATGCTGAAGTTACATAATAGCCCAAAAGACCGTTAGAAGCCGTTAAAGCACAGTAGCGTTCCGGCCATGCATACTGCATTTTGTAACTGAAAGTAAAGGCTGTAGAACCATTGGCAACAAGGTTAAAAGAATGAGAAGCAAACGAAGAGAAGAAGTCAGAAAGCTTTGTTTCCTTCGAATAATGGCCAGAATCACTCACAAGCTTCAAGCCCGTTGAAGAAAGAGAATATGCAGTACAGCTAACAGAATTACGGCTCAATTCCTGTGCACGGTTATAACGGGCAATAATTTCATCAGAAACAAGAATTTCGCCATTGGTATCTGTATAGCCGAAAGTAGAGAAATATAAATAACGAGATTGTTTTGCAGAAGATGCTGCGTAAGAATTTATATAAGCATCATCAGCCTTGTCATACAATATTTTATACTTCTGCTTAAATGAATCAACAAACTGAGCATCTGTTGAAAATGAAGAATCTGGAACCAACGTTGTTTTACCGTCCCTGATGATAAACATACCACCGCCTAGAAATTTTTTATATATGCGCTTTGCAGATGAATCATAAGAATATGAATATGTAGCTTCCATAAGGAATTTATATGCTGTATTATATGTACTAGAACCCCCTTCACTAACAGTAGAATCTTTCAATGTTGTACCAGAGAATTCATAAGTTGAAGTGTAAGAATTCCCCGAGTAGCTGAACTTCTTACCTGCAAGTTCGTTTGTACCTACGCTTGCAGGAAGAGCTGAAGACAAACTGCTGCCGCCCGAAGAAAGCGAAAGCAGAAGCGCTGAATTATTATCGTCCGAATCGTTCGAACAACCCATAAAAGCGGCCGCAAGCAGGGCAGCGGCAAGAAAAGAAAGTATTTTTTTCAATTTAAATCTCCTTACGGAGTTTAAAAAGCCCATGAATAACTGATAACTGAATAAACCCCGTATGTATCAGTCTACCCCCCCCCCACGACTTTTTGTCAATTAGCGCAACAGGAATAATGCGGCCGCCACTTACGGCGACACGGTCAATGAACGGGATGCCCGGCTCAGACAGCAACTACGGTCATTTCGACAAGCTCAATGACCGCAAAATACAAGCTCAATGACCGCGGGAGCACGGGAGCGCGTCTTAACGCGCGGACAGCATAGTTAAATCATACAGGAGGTTCTAACCGCCGGGACTTAAGT